>DASZNX010000290.1:0-3738 GCA_035551075.1 Gemmatimonadales bacterium
TTGCTCACGGAAGAGAAGCACGTGGTGCTCGAGGATCGGGTGCAGCTGCCCCGGCTCTACGTCGCCTATCAATCACCCGCGTGGCTGGCACCTGGCGATGCCGCGCTCGATATCACGGCCAATGTGCTCGCCGGCGGCAAGAACTCGCGGCTCTACAAGCGGATGGTCTACGATCTGCAGATCGCGCAGGACGTGTCTGCGTTTCAAAGCTCCAATTGGCTGGGCTCGCAGTTCGTCATCATCGCGACGGCTCGCAATGGCCACACGCTCGGGGAGTTGGCGACGGTGATCGACGAGGAGATCAAGAAGCTCGCCGACGCACCGCCCACCGCGCGGGAAGTGCAGCGCGCGATAAACCAGTACGAAGCCGGCTTCCTCGACCGGCTCGAGCGCATCGGCGGCTTCGGCGGCAAAGCCGATGAGCTCAACTCGTACTCGCTCCGCACCGGCGATCCCGACTACTTCGCGGAGGATCTCGCGCGCTATCGGGCGACCGACGCCTCCGATGTGCAGTCCGCGGTCGTCACGTTTCTCAAGCCCGACGCGCGCGTCGTCCTGAGTGTTGTTCCGCAGGGCAAGGCCGAGTTGGCCGTGCCGGCGAAGCGGAGGGCCACATGAACATTCAACGGATCAAGCGCGGTGTCTGGCTCGGAATAGGCATCACCCTGTGTCTCGCAGCGCCGGCCGTCGGGCAGCAGGTGGATCGGTCCAAACCTCCCGCGCTCGGCCCGGTGCAGCCGCTCAGCCTGCCGCCGATCACACGGCATACGCTCTCGAATGGATTGCCGGTGCTGGTGATGGAGAAACACCAGGTGCCCCTGGTGCAGGTGAATCTGCTGGTGAAGTCGGGCAGCGCGATGGATCCCGCGGACAAGCCCGGACTCGCGAGCATGACCGCGGACATGCTGGAAGAGGGAGCGGGCACGCGCGGCGCGCTCGCGCTCGCCGACGCGATCGATTTTCTCGGCGCAGAAATCGACGTGACCGCCGAGCAGCATCGGATCGGCGTCGCCTTGCACACACCCGTGGCGCGGATCGATTCGGCATTGGCGCTGATGGCGGATGTGGCGCTGCGGCCGACGTTCCCGGCCGATGAGCTGGAGCGGTTGCGCCGGGAGCGGCTTACCGATCTCGCGCAGGAGCACGACGAGCCCAGGGCGGTCGCCCGCGTGCTGTTCATGCACTCCGTGTTCGGCGACGCGCATCCGTACGGCCGCATGACGTCGGGGACCGAGGCGTCGCTGCGCGCGTTCACGCCCGACGATTTCCGGCGGTTTCACCAGGCGTACTTTCGCCCCGACAATGCGGCATTGGTCGTCGTCGGCGACGTGACCGCGGATCAGATTCTGCCGAAGCTCGAAGCGGCATTCGGGAAGTGGTCGGCCGGCGGGAGCGCGTCGCCTCCGCCTCGCTGGAGTGAGGCCAGTCAGGTCACCGGCCGCCAGGTGTTCCTGGCGGATAAGCCTGGCGCGGCGCAGACCGAAGTCATCATCGGCCGCGTGGGCGTACCGCGGTCGACGCCCGACTACTATGCGCTGACGGTCCTGAACACGGCGCTCGGTGGTTCATTTACATCGCGGCTGAATCAGAATTTGCGCGAAGAGAAGCAGTACACCTACGGCGCCTTCTCGCAGTTCCAGTACGAGAAGTTGGCTGGTCCGTTCTTCGCTTCGGCAGCGGTGCAGACCGCGGTGACCGACAAGGCGCTGGTCGAGTTCATGAAAGAACTGACGCGGATTCGCAGCGGACTCACGGATGATGAGCTCGTGCGCGCAAAGAATTACGTCGCGCTCCGCTTCCCCGGCCGGTTCCAGTCGATCGGCACGATCGCGCGGCAATTGGGCGACCTCGTGATCTACGATTTGCCGCTCGATTACTACAACAATTACGTCCAGCGCATTCAGGCCGTCACGGCGGCGGACGTGAAGCGCGTGGCCAATCAGTACATCGATCCGAACAAGATGGTGATCGTGCTGGTGGGCGATAAAGCGAAAATTGAGGCCGGCGTGCGCGCGCTGAAACTCGGCACCATCCGAACGCTCACGATCGACGAGGTGTTGGGGCCGGCACCGGTGGTCACGACGTCGATGAGATAATCTGTCGGGTTTTCCCTATGCGGCCGCGGCAGTTTTTGTAGGGGCGCAGCATGCTGCGCCCCTACTTAGTTTTGCGCGCCTCTTCGATCGGTGACATTACGGGACTTTCACCACTGTTCATCACTCGTGATGCTCGTCACTCCATGAACCGCCCCAGGACCACAAAATTTTTGCCCGGCACTCAAGCCGTCCCCGGACCGGACCCGCCCACCCCGATCCCTTTCATCTATTAGGTGCCGCGCAGTCGGCTCCCGCGCTCGTTCCTGGAGCCCTCACTCGTGAGGGATGGGATCATGGCCTGGAATATCTTCGGACGCGACACCACGCCCGAGCAGCTGCCCGCCGAGCTGCGGGCGATCCTCGCCGAGATGAAACGTGAACGTGTGGCCTTCGAGAATCTGGCGAACGCCGCCCGCGACTCGGGTCAGAACCTATCGCAGATCATGCAGCCGATCGTCGAGGCGCAGAAGGTTGTCGCCGAGCTGCAGGCGCGCGTCAAATCGCTCGAGCGGCTGGTTCCGGTGCTCGCCACGCTCGATGAGCAGACCGAGACTGTTTCCAAAACCCAGCGGCGGACCGAAACGCAGCTTACCCAGAACTCCGAGAGCGCCAAGCAGCTGCGCGCGGAGATCGACGAGCTGCGCGGCGTGCTCGAGCAGGCGCTGGCCCTCAAGAATGAGGTCGCGGGATTCCTCGAGTTGGGCGGCGGGTTCAAAGCGCTGCGGATGGATGCGGACAAGCTGAGCGGCGAAGTGCGCGAGTTGAGCCAGGCGTTCGATCAGGTCCGCGGGCGCCAGGAAGAGCTGCGCAAGGCGAGCGATGCCGTCGCCACGCGGTTCAGCGCGTTCGAAGACCGCCAGCAGGACGCGCAGCGCAGCGTCGCCGAAGCCGAATCAAGTGCTAGGGCGGTGAGCCAGACGCTCAAGGATCTCTCCGCGGCCGCGACCGAAGCCGTGCAAACCAAGCGCCAGCTGACGACGCTGAAGGCGCTGGCCGATGGCGTTTCCCAGAAGGTCGCGGCGCTCGAGCAACAACGCGACGTCGTCGAACGCGCATCGTCGGAGGTGGGCCGCCTGCACGAGCTGATGCGCGACGTCGAGGCGAAGATCCGCCGCCACGAAGAGAGCGCCAAGGGACTTGGGGAGCTGGAGTCGAAGGTCCGTGAGCTCAAAGAAATGCACGTCGAAGTGATGCAGCGCTCCAGCGAGATCACCGCCAACCACGACGCCGTGAAGCAGGCCGACGACGAGCTGCGGAAACGCCTGACTGCTCTGCGCGAGGACGTGCAACGCGCCGTCAAGCGGTTCGAGCTCGAGAATCAAGGGCTCGAGGCCGTCGGCCAGCGCATCCTCGACCTGCGCAGCGGGCTGACCGCGATGGAAGGGCGCTTCAAGCTGCTCGAAGAGTCGAGCCGCGGCATCACGGACATCCGCTCGCAGGCTGATGGCCTGGCCACGCAGCTCGAGGGGATCGCCGAGAACGTGGCGACGCTGGGCACTCAAGCCGAGCGCGTCCGCGCGATCGAAGCCAGCACGACCCGGATCGGTAGCACGGTCGATGAGATGGCGCAGCGCGTTGCGCAGCTCGAAAAATCGCACCCGGGCGTCAAGGCGGCGCTGCAGGATGTCGCGATGCTCAGGGG
>DASZNX010000291.1:0-31485 GCA_035551075.1 Gemmatimonadales bacterium
CTGTCGGCCGTCGGGTTCGTGGTCGCGCCGCGCGATGAGCGGATGGCGGTGCAGGTGCCCGGTTGGCGTCCGGACGTGACGCGCGAAGTCGATCTCATCGAAGAGGTCGCCCGTCTCAAGGGTTACGATACGTTCCCGGACGAGCTCCGAGCGTATCGCCCGACGACGGTGCCGGAAGCGCCGGCGGAGATCACGCTGCGGCACATTCGCGAGCACCTCGTGCGTAGCGGAATCGGGCTGCTCGAGGCTCGGACATTGCCGCTCGGTCCGGCCGACAATCCTGAGGCGGTCCCGGTCCAAAATCCCCTCTCCGCCGATGAGGCTTACCTGCGCAGTCGCGTGCTACCGGGCCTGCTCCGGCGGGTCGAGCACAACTGGAGTGTGGGCCAGCGGGACGTGCGGCTATTCGAGGTGGGAACCGTCTTTAAGAAACCGTCAACCGGCGCCCGGCCGGAGGAGGAACTGCACCTCGGCATTGTGGTTACGGGCGCGCGCCATCCCGCTCATTGGTCCGACGGTACCCAGGTAGGAGAGCGTGCGAAACTACCTGATATGGACATATGGGACTTAAAGCGCCACTTTGAGTTAGCTGTAGGGGTGGCGGCTCCCTTTTGCACGATACAGCCGGCATCCGACGGGGCCGGGTGGGTAGCCGCAAGACGAGATGCCGTCGGTGAGGTGTGGGGCGCCGCTCTACCACTCGAGGCGGATGCGCCGAAGTGGGCGGCGCCGCTCTACGGGCTCGAGATCAGAATCGCTGTTCCCGATGGTGTCGAGCAGGCGGCGTTGCCGCGGTACCAGCCCCTGCCTACGCAGCCGCCGGTCGTGCGGGACCTGTCGCTCGTGCTGCCGGCGGGCATAACCGCCGCTCGAGTCGAGGCCGTGTTGCGCCGGGAGGGTGGAGCGCTCCTCGAGCGGCTGGACGTGCTGGACGAATACCGCGGAAAGGTTGAAGCAGGGTCCGGTCTGCCGGAGGGAACGCGAGGCGTCACGTGGCGCTGCACGTTCCGTGACCCGGAGGGAACGCGGACGCTCACGGATCGTGAGGTTGATGCGCTGCTCAGCCGCATGCTGAAGGCGCTGGAGGATGACCTGAATGTACGCCGGCGATCGGCCTGATGTCCTGGAAGCGCTCGCTCAGCTCGAAGGTATCCTCCGCGATGTCGCGGAGGAGCTGGCGGGCTGGCGTACGCGCGCCCAAAAGGCCGAAGCGGATCTGAAGGCTCGGGGCAGTCCGGTGAAAAACACCGAGCTCGAGTCGGAGAACAAAGCACTGCGGCAGCGCGTCGAAGGTGCTCGGACCCGTGTGCACGATCTGATGCAGCGCCTGACATTTCTGGAAGAACAGGCGCGTGACAATGGAGCGAACAAGTGACCGCGAAGAAGCATGCGGTCCGGGTGATGATCGGCGGCGAGGAGTACACGGTCCGGTCCGATCTGACACCCGAGTACACGCGCGAAGTGGCTGCGTATGTCGACCAGGCCCTGAAGAAAGTGCTGAGCCAGGGGCCACTGGTGGAAACGCATAAAGCCGCGATCCTCGCGGCGCTGGACATTACGAACGAGCTGTTTCAGGCGAAGCAAACCGAGCGGGAAGTTGCCGCTCGGCTGGCGGCGGTGGCCGATGATCTGGCAAAGATGCTGCCACCGGCGAAGCGGAAGGCTCTAGCGTAGACAATTAGTGACCTCTCCCTCACGGGCGAGGCTTGGAGAATAGATCATGTACGAGCTGCCCAGCATCATAGCGGCCGTGCTCAGCGGCGTGCTCGTCGCGGCACTGGTCTTCTACATATGGGGTCGGCGCGTCGAGCGCCGCGCGGCAGAATCGAGCCAGCGTCTGGTGCTTGCCGCCAAAGAAGAACTGATGGCGGTTCGCGAAAACCTCCACAATACGCTCGATCAAAAGCTCGCCGGCGTCGACCGCCGGGAGGAGGAGCTCCGGCGGCTCGAGCAGCAGTTGCACGAGCGCGGCAAAGCGCTGAGCAAGCGCGAGCAAGAGATCAGCACGCGGCTGGAGCAGGTCGCCGGCCTGACCGCCCACGAAGCGAAGCTCGAGCTGATCGGCCGGCTCGAGAACGAGGCGCGCGATGAGGCGGCGGCGCTCGTCCGCAACATCACGGAGCAGGCGAAAAAGAACGCCGACCGCGAAGCGAAGAAGATCGTGGCACTCGCGATCCAACGGATCGCCGCCGAGCAGACCGCGGAGTCGAGCGTGTCGGCGGTACTGCTACCGTCGGACGAAATGAAGGGCCGGATCATCGGCCGCGAAGGGCGCAACATCCGGGCGTTCGAGGCGGCGACGGGCGTGGATGTCATCATCGACGACACGCCGGACACCGTCGTCGTGTCCTGCTTCGAGCCGGTGCGCCGCGAGGTCGGCCGGCTCGCCCTCGAGCGGTTGATCGCCGACGGCCGGATTCACCCGGGCCGCATCGAAGAAATCGTCAAGAAGGCCAAGGCCGACATCGACGCCAGCATCCTGGAGGCGGGCGAGCAGGCGGTTTACGACACGGGCATTCGCGGGATGCATCCGGAGCTGGTGAAGCTCGTCGGCCGGATGAAGTACCGCACGTCGTATGGGCAGAACATCCTCGAGCACTCGAAGGAAGTCGCCTGGCTCGCGGGTATCATGGCTGCCGAGCTGAAACTGGACGTCGGCTTGGCCAAGCGCGGCGCGCTGCTGCACGATGTCGGCAAGGTCCTCACCCACGAGCACGACGGCACGCACGTCCAGCTCGGCATCGAGATGGCGACCAAGTACGGCGAGCACCCGATCGTCATCAACTGCATCGCCGCGCACCATGACGACGTGCCCCACGAATCACCGGTCAGCGTGATCGTCCAGGCAGCGGATGCCGTGTCGGGGTCACGCCCGGGTGCCCGGCGCGAGGCGTTCGAGACCTACGTGAAGCGGCTGACGCAGCTCGAGAAGCTCGCGTCCGAATTCCAGGGCGTGGAGAAGGTGTTCGCGATCCAGGCGGGTCGCGAGGTCCGCGTGGTGGTGACGCCGGAAACGGTCGATGACACGGGCGCCACGCGGCTCACAGACGAAATCGCGCGCAAAATTGAGCGCGAGTTGCAGTATCCAGGACAGATTAAGGTTGTGGTTATCCGCGAGACACGGGCGGTGGGCGTTGCACGCTAATCCTTCGGCGGTCGAGAGTGGCGCCAGGCTGATCGACGGCAATGCGATCGGCGCGACGATGCGCGCTGAGCTGGCGGGTGAAATCGCTGCACTAAAGAAGAAAGGGGTCGTCCCTGGACTCGCGGTCGTCCTCGTCGGCGAGAACCCGGCGTCACAAGTCTATGTCAGAATGAAGGGCAAGGCCTGTGAAGAGGCGGGCCTCTATCACGAGACGATCCAGCTTCCCACGAAGACGACGGAAGCGGACCTGATGGGTCTGCTCGAGCGACTCAACGCGAATCCCAACATCCACGGGATCCTCGTGCAGCTGCCGTTGCCCAAACAGATCGACACCAACCGCGCGCTGCATCGGATTGACCCGCGCAAGGACGTGGACGGCTTTCATCCGGAGAACGTCGGCAAAGTGGCTGCGGGCGACCCGACGGGATTCAAGCCGGCGACTCCCTACGGGGTTCAACAGCTGCTGATCCGAACGGGAGTCGAGACCAAAGGCGCACATGCCGTGATCGTCGGGCGCTCCAACATCGTGGGACGGCCGATGGCGGCGCTCTTGCTTCAAGACGGCCCCGGCGGCAACGCGACGGTGACGGTCTGTCATTCTCGCACGCGCAACATCGAGCACCATACTCGGCAAGCCGACATCCTGATCGTGGCGATCGGCAAACCCGAGTTCGTCACGGGTGATATGGTGAAGCCGGGTGCGGTGGTGATCGACGTCGGCGTCAATCGCGTGGACGATCCCACGCGCAAGCAGGGCTATCGCCTGGTCGGCGATGTGAAGTTTCAGGAAGCGAAGCAGGTGGCCTCGGCGATCACTCCGGTGCCGGGGGGCGTGGGTCCGATGACTATCACGATGCTGCTCTACAACACAGTCCAAGCCGCCCGGCAATGAGTGCACCGCTGACCCCGGGGCGGCGCGCCGGGGTGGGGGGGGCCGTAGATCTCTTCAGCGCTGCGTCGGCCGAGGGCGCCTGGACCGTCAGCGAAGTCACGCGCCGAGCTAAAGCCGTCATCGAAGCGGGCCTGCCGCCACTGTGGATCCGCGGTGAGATCGCGGGATTCAAGGCCTGGCGCAGCGGTCACTGGTATTTCTCGCTGCGCGACAAGACGGCGCAAATCCGCTGCGTGATGTTCGCCAAGCAGAACTACATGCTGCCGGTCCCGGTCGACGGCATGCAGGTGTTCATCTTTGCTCGACCCTCCGTGTACGAAGAAAAGGGCGACTTCCAGCTCACGGTCACGGAGCTGCTGTCGACCGAGCAGGGCGGGCTGTGGAAGCTCGCCTTCGAGAAGGCCAAGGCCGCGCTCACCAAGGACGGGTTGCTCGATCTGGCGCGGAAGCGCCGCCTCCCGCCGTTCCCGCGTCGCATTGCCGTCGTCACCAGCCCAGACGGTGCGGCGCTGCGCGACATCCAGGCCGTCGTGGGACGCCGCTGGCCGGTCGCCGAACTGATCATCGTGCCGGCGCAGGTACAAGGCGTCAAAGCGGAGGCCTCCGTGTGTTCGGCACTGAACCGCATCCGGCGCCTGCCCGTGGATGTGCTGATCGTGGGACGGGGTGGTGGGTCCATCGAGGATCTGTGGGCCTTCAACAGCGAGCGCGTGGCGCGCGCGGTGGCGGCGATGCCGATGCCCGTGATCTCCGCGATTGGCCACGAGACGGACGTCACATTGTGCGATCTCGTCGCCGATCTGCGCGCGCCGACACCATCCGCCGCGGCTGAAGCCGCGACCCCCGATCGCACCGAAGTGCTGGCCCACTGCGGTGTCCTCGGCCAGCGCCTCGCTCGCGCCCTGCGGATCGCGTCGCGCCACGTCGTCGAGCGCCTGGAGCGTACGGGGGATCGTCTGACGCGCTGCATGGACCATCGATTGGAGAAGTCCCGCGCACTGCTTACCGCACACAGCGCGCGATTAGACGCACTCAGCCCGTTGCGCGTCCTGGCCCGCGGATACGCGGTCGCACGGGACGCCGATGGAAAGGTGCTGAAGCGAGTCGCGCAGCTGCCCTCCGGCAAGGAATTTCGCTTGCGCGTCGTGGACGGCGAAGTTGGGGCCACAGTCCAGCCTGGGGTGAGGCCGAATGGCCGAGTTCAGTAAGCAGCTCGAGCGGCTCGAAGCCATCGTCCGCAAGCTCGAAACCGAGGATCTGGACCTCGACGAGGCCCTCAAGCTGTTTGAAGAGGGCGTCGAACGGCTCCGCGTGGCGCGCGAGCAGCTCGTGCAGGCCGAGCTCAAGGTCAAAAAAGTTCTCGAGATTGAAACGCCCTCCTCCAGCGGCCCCGCTTCCGTCGATCGCTAGTTACCTCGCGGACGCCCGCAATCGGGTGGATGCAGTGCTCATCCGTTGGGCGAATGCCGCGGATCCGGTCATCCGCTACAGCTTGCTCGGAGAAGGCAAGCGGCTGCGTCCCACGTTGCTCTTCGCGGCGCATGAAGCGCTGAACGGCGGAGCCTCTGCCGGGATTGCCGAGCTCGCGGCGGCGATCGAAGTGGTGCACGCGTATTCACTGGTACACGACGATCTGCCCTGCATGGACAACGACGACCTGCGGCGTGGCCGCCCGACGGCGCATCGCGCCTTCGACGTGTCGCGCGCCACGCGCGCCGGTTACGAGATGGTCGCGTTGGCCGCGCGAGTGCTGGCCGGTGGGCTCCAGATGCTCGCGGTCGCCCCCGCGCGCAAGCGGCAGATCCAGCTGGAGCTGTTCCGCGCGGCCGGGGCCGGCGGGATGATCGGCGGCCAGGCGCTCGACCTCGAAGCGGAGGCCAAGGCACTCCCGATCGAGGCGCTCGAGGAGGTACATCGGCGCAAAACCGGCGCGCTCATTGCCGCGTCATGCGTGATCGGCGGGCTTGCCGCGGACGGCTCGCCGCAGCACATCGAAGGACTGCGCGCGTACGGGGAGGCGATCGGCCTC
The DNA here is from genome assembly GCA_035551075.1 of Gemmatimonadales bacterium. GTDB lineage: Bacteria > Gemmatimonadota > Gemmatimonadetes > Gemmatimonadales > GWC2-71-9 > 20CM-2-65-7. The sequence continues at coordinate 6,067 of DASZNX010000291.1, forward strand.
GCGTTTCAGATCGCCGACGACGTCCTGGACGCGACCGCGACATCGGATCAGCTTGGCAAAACGGCGGGGAAGGATGCCGCCCACGCCAAAGCGACATTCGTGACGCTGCTGGGTGTCGGCGCGGCGCGGGCTGAGGCGGAACGCCGTGCCGCGAGAGCGGTGGACCACCTGCGGCATGTCGGGTTAGCTTCCCCCATACTGGTGGAATTGGCGCACTACATCGTGACGAGGCCTAACTAAATGCGGAATGCGGAATTCGGAATGCGGAATGAACGCGTGCTGCACAATTCCGCATTCCCCAGTCCGCATTCCGAATTGGGGAAACGGTGATACTAGAACTGATCAAGGGCCCAGAGGACGTCAAAGCGCTCTCGGGGGAGCAGCTCCAAGAGCTCGCCGATGAGGTCCGGCAGCGGCTCATCGAGGTCGTCTCCCAAACCGGTGGCCACATCGGCGCGGGATTGGGCGTCGTCGAGCTGACAGTCGCGCTCTGCGCCGCGTTCGACTCGCCGCGTGACAAGATCGTCTGGGACGTGGGCCATCAGGGGTATCCCTGGAAAATCCTCACCGGCCGGAACGACCGCCTCCACACGCTCCGGCAGCAGGGCGGGCTGTCGGGCTTCCTGCGCCGGGATGAAAGCGTGCACGACCAGTTCGGCGCGGGTCATGCGGGAACGGCGCTGTCCGCGGCCTTCGGCATGGCAACCGCGCGCGATTTGAAGGGCGAAGACTACGAGGTGGTCGCCGTCGTCGGCGATGGCGCGATGACCTGCGGGTTGCCGTACGAAGCGCTCAACAACGCCGGTGACTCGGGCCGCGACATCATCGTCGTATTGAACGACAACGGCATGTCGATCGCGCCGAACGTCGGCGCGATCAGCAAGTACTTCGGCTCGATCGTCGCGAGCCCCTTCGGCGTCCGGATGCGGGAGCGTGTCAAGCACGTCATCGAGCGCGCGTCGCACGTCATCGGCGGCCGGAAGCTCGTAGACTTCGCCAAGAACGTCGAGGAGAGCATCAAGAATCTCTGGTCGCCGGGCATGCTGTTCGAGGAGTTGGGGTTCCGCTACTTCGGGCCGATCGACGGGCACAACATCGCGCAGATGCTGCACGCGTTCGATATCGTGAAGACACTCGAGGGACCGCGCGTCGTCCATGTGATCACGGAGAAGGGCAAAGGCTTTCCGCTGCCCGAGCCGGATCTCGAGAAGTACCATGCGCGCGCGCCGTACGATCCCGTCACCGGCAAGCTCAAGCCCGTCAACCCCGGTCCCCCGCAATGGACCAGGGTGTTTGGCGATGCGATCACGCAGCTGGCAGCGGAGGATGCCAACTTCGTCGCGATTACCGCCGCGATGCCTTCGGGCACGGGCACCAACATCTTCCAGAAAAAATGGCCGGATCGGTTTTTCGACGTCGGGATCGCCGAAGCGCATGCGACGACGTTCGCGGCGGGCCTCGCGACGCAGGGCGTACGGCCCATCGTGGCGATTTACTCGACGTTCTTGCAACGCGCCTACGACAGCATCATCCATGACGTTGCGATCCAGAAGCTGCCGGTGATTTTCTGTCTCGATCGCGCCGGAATGGTGGGTGAAGACGGTCAGACGCACATGGGGCTGTACGACATCGCGTACATGCTCGCCGTACCGCATATGACCGTGACGGCGCCCAGAGACGCCGCGGAGCTCATCGGCTTGCTGCGCTGCGCGCTGGCCCACAAGGACGGTCCTTTCTCGATTCGTTATCCCCGGGACAAGGCGCCAGGTGAAGCGCCACCGGCGGCCGAGGTCCCGGCCGTGCCCTACGGGACGTGGGAGCTGCTGCGGAAGGGAAAGGACTGCGCGATTCTCGCTGTTGGCGTGATGTGCAAGCCTGCTCTCGAAGCGGCGGAGCTCCTCACTGCGGACGGACTCGACGTATCGGTGGTGAACGCGCGGTTCGTCAAGCCGATGGATCGCGAAATGCTTGAAGGACTGGCGCAAAGCCACAAGCTGCTCGTCACCGTCGAGGATGGTACGGTGGTGAACGGCTTTGGGGCGGCGCTCGCGGCCCTCGTGCAGACGACGGCTCCTGAAGTTCGCGTCGTGGCGCTCGGCGTGCCGGACCGCACGTATGAGCATGCGCCGCGTGCCCAGCAGCTCGCGGATGTCGGTCTCACGGGCCAGGGGATTGCCGCGCGCATCCGCGCGCTCGCCGCCGAAGAGTCGCTGACGCCGCCTTCGCGATGAACGTCGGGGTCGTCGGCAACCCCAACTATCCGGACCTCGGCGCGTTCCTCGCGACGCTGCAGCAAAAGGCATCGAGCGTCGGCATCAAGCTGTATACCGAAGAGCGCATTCAGGCGCTCTGGCCGTCCGCGCCGGGTGACGGCGCGACGCCGCCGCCATTGAGCGAGGCGCTCGCCAACCTCGATTGTCTCGTCACACTCGGCGGCGACGGCACGCTGCTCCGCGGCGCCCGGCTGCTCAACGGCGCGGACACCCCGATCCTTGGACTCAACCTCGGTCGTGTCGGGTTTCTGACTACCGCGGCTCCCGATACCCTCGATTTTGCGCTGAACGCGATTGTGCGCCGCGCCTATACGACGGAATCGCGGCTCGCGCTACAGTCGGCGATCACCGGCAAGGGCGCCAAGGCAGGCAGGATCGAGCCGCTCGTGCTCAACGATGTGGTCGTGCACAAGGGCGGCGTGGCGCGCGTCGTTCGTCTCAAGGTCGCCGTGGATGGCGATGAGGTCGCCCAGTACTCCGCTGACGGCATCATCGTCAGCACGCCGACCGGTTCGACCGCGTACTCGATGTCGGCGGGAGGGCCGATCGTAGTTCCCACCGTTGACGCGATTGTCGTGACGGCGATCTGTCCGCACACCCTGGCGGTGCGACCGCTCGTCCTGGCGGCGAACGCGGTGGTCACGATTCAACCGATTCCGCCGTGGAGCGACGAGGTGCTCGTGTCGTTCGACGGCCAGGTCGGCACGCCGATCCAGCCCGGAGAGCGTCTCGAAGTGCGGCGTGCGGCCCGTCCGATTCATCTGATCCGGCTTGGTCCGGAAAGCTTCTTCAAACGGCTGCGCAAGAAGCTCCACTGGGGTGATCTGAGTGACCGGACTCGAAAGTAATACCGTGCGTCGTACGTCGTGCGTCGTACGTCGTGCGTAAAGGCCGGACATGCTGACTGAGCTCCGCGTGCGCGATCTTGCCGTTATCGCCGACGTCACGCTTCCATTCCAGCCCGGCCTCAACGTCCTGACCGGTGAAACTGGCGCCGGGAAATCCATGGTTGTGGATGCCCTCGCGCTCCTCCTCGGCGAGCGAGCCTCGGCCGACATCGTTCGCCCGGGCGCGAACAAGACGATCGTCGAGGGCGCGTTCGAGTTCGCGTCCGCGGTTCACCGCCATCTCCTCCCGCCCTTTGCGGCACTCGGCGTCGAGTTAGAGGAAGGCCGGCTCGTACTGAAACGGGAGGTGCTGCGCGAAGGGAAGTCGCGGGCCTGGGTCAACGGTTCGCCGGTCACGATCGGCGTGTTGAGTGAGATCGGCGGGCTGCTCGTGGATTTGCACGGCCAGCACGAGACGCAATCGCTGCTCCGTCCCGATGCCCAGCGCGACATGCTCGATGCCTACGCCGACGCAGACGTAGAGCGCGTCGCCGTGCGCGACGCCTATACCCGGCTCAAGGAGCTCGAACAGCGCGACGCTGAGCTGACCACACGGCAGGCGGACGTCCGTCGGAAGGCCGACTATCTCCGCCACGTACTGCAGGAGATCGAGCGCGCGAAGCCCAAAGTAGGAGAGGACGAGTCCCTCGAAGTCGAGTCAAAGCGGCTGACGCACGCAGAGGAACTGGGGCGACTGGCGCGTGAGCTGGAAGAGGCCGTGGATGCGGCGGGTCTCGCGAAAGCGCAGAAGATTTTGGCAGCGCTGCTGCGGCTCGATTCCTCCGTTGGCAAGTGGCAAGAGCTGCTGGATACCGCCTTCGCGAATGCCGAAGAGCTCGCCCAGGCCGCGCGCGAGTATGCCACCTCGATCGAGTCGGATCCGGGCAGGCTGAACGAAGTCGAGCAGCGCCGCGACCTCCTGTTTCGGTTGCAGCAAAAACATGGTCCCACCATGGCCGACGTGCTGGCGGCGCGAGACAGCGCCGCGCGGGAACTCGAGCTGCTCGATACGGCGGATCTCGATCTGCGCAACATTGCTCTCGAGCGCGAAACGGCGGCTCAGGAATTCTCGCGCGCGACCGCGGCGCTCACCGCGAAGCGAACTGCCGGAGCGAAGAAGCTCGCACGAGCGGTCAATAAGATTTTGCCGGCATTGGGAATGGAAGGCGGCAAGTTTGCGGTGGAGCTGGGGCGACGCACGACGCACGACGCACGAGGTGCGGAGGACATCGCCTTCACGGTAAAACTCAACGAAGGCATGGAGAGCAGACCGCTCGCGCGGGTCGCGTCCGGAGGCGAGTTGTCTCGCTTGATGTTGGCACTCAAGGTGGTGTTGTCAGCTCAGGACGTCGTCCCCACGCTGGTGTTCGACGAAGTGGATCAGGGAATCGGCGGTGCAGTCGGCGGACGGGTGGGAGAAGCCCTGAAGGATGTGTCGCGCGAAGGTCGCCAGGCGCTCGTGATTACGCATTTGCCGCAGATCGCCGTGTATGCGGATCAACAGCTTGTTGTCGCCAAGGGAAAGAAAGGCGGCGTCGCGACGAGTGACGTGCAGGTCGTGACCGGCGAGTCGCGCGTGAGAGAGATCGCGCGGATGCTGGGTGACTCGGACATGGCAACCGCGCGACGCCACGCCGTCGAGCTGCTCAGAACGGCCAGCGGGACAGCCGCATCACAATCCGAAACACCGACGCCGCCGGCACGCGCTCCCCGAGGGGCGCCTTGACGGTCTGCTCGATCGATAGGCTGCCCTCGACGTCGGGCGCCATGTAGGTCATCGCCGCGCCGAGTCGCCAGCGCCGCACCGCCGTGCCGGGATCGAGGATACTGGCGGCGAGCGGTGTGCCGCCCATGTGGGTGGTCACATCGATGGAATCCTGCGCTGAGCGATAGCTATAGTGATCGGTCTGCTTTGCGTAATATCCCGCCGTAAATCCCGCCCCGAAGAATTTCGAGAAGCGATACATCGGCGCGATATCGATCGCGACATAGTCGCCCGGATCCCAGTTGAGCTTCGCGAGCGCCGCATGAGGGATCAGCAACTCCGACTGCGGACCAATCCGCATGTCGCGTGTGCCCGGCCGCTGGGTTGCGGCGCGGAGACTCAGGTTGAGCCACAAACGCCGGAACAGCGTGAGCTCCTGCGCGAGCTGGATCTCGATGTCGGTTTGATGATCGCCCGTCGGGATGTCGAACAGGTTGTTGGGCGAGTCCTGATGGCCTGTCGGCAGACGCCAGAGGAACGTGCCACTCATCGCGAAGTTGGCCGATTCGAGGAAGCGATATTTCGCTTGCACCTCAAAGTCGCCGGCGAAGTAATGCAAGTGGCGCGGCGTCGGGCTCAGCGATCCATAGGCGTACGTCGTGTCGTTGAGCAGCGAATCGAGCGCTTTGCCCGCACTGTCCACGACCCCGTTCGTGTCGACGTTGTAACTCTGCCGCGAGTTCACGCGCACCAGTGGCATTTTGAGACCCACGGCAATGCGGTTGGTGATGCCGTACTCGACCTGCAAGGGCGTGACGCGCTGCTCCTGGCGAATGAAGACGGTCGCCGGCAAAGACGCGCCGATCGGCAACCGGCCTTGTGGGGTGAACTCGTAATCCCACGTGGTGATGACGGGTTCGAACGTGAGGCGGAACTTGCCGCCCTGCGGTGTGTCCGTGCGCGGCGCAGCCTGCGCGCTGACCCCGGACGGCAGCCCGGCGACGAGCAGCAGCAGGGGCGCGCTACGCGCTATGAAGCGGATGGCACGGAAAGGCGGCAATGGAGAAGCATACCCCATTGCCGCCTTTTGCCGCCGTTGCCGCCCACGGCCGCTCAGGGGATCGGCGGGATCGCCGTCCCGTAGGCTGTATTGATGATCGGCACCAAGGTCTGCGCGATCAGCTTATGCGCCGCGGCAGATGGGTGCACGCCGTCGAAACTGAAGAACGCACCGAACGGAGCTGAGTAAGCCGCCGGGAAGGCGGGCGTGTTCCCAGCCGCGGGAACGTTTGGAAACGCGGGGATCGCTCCCGCCGGCAGAGCCGCAAATAACTGATTCGGATCGATGAAGACGTAGCCGCGCGTTGTCGCCTGAGCGGCGATGTACGTGTTATACGACGTCACGGCCGCGACCATGTTCAAGAATTCGGCGCGCGAAATGTGGTGCACGTCGCTGCAGTCGACGCCGAGCGTCAGCGCCGGCTGAACGCGCGCGAGCGCAACGAGCGCGGCTCCACGCGGATACGGCACGAACACCGAGTCGCCCGCCGGGGGCGCACAGTTCGGGTTCACGAGGAAGTTCGGGGGAAACTTCTTGTTGGCCGCGTTCGGGCCCGGAATGCTGTCGGTCCCGTATGCCACGTTGAAGAACTTCGAGCCACGGACGAGATACGGAATCAGCGTGACGTTGGCGACGCCAATCAAGACCGCCTTGGTGATCCCGGCGGCCTGCAGCGAATCGAGGAGATTGCCGTACTGCGTCTTGAACAGCGTGGTGTCCGTCACCTCGGCGGGATTGCCGGAGTTCGCGGTGTCCAGCACGGCGCCCAGCACGTCGTTATTGCCGATCCACACGGTCACGAACGTCGCCCCGGCGCGCCGCATCGCCTGTACCTGTGTCATGCCGCCGAGAATGAATGTGTTCAATTGCGGGGACGTGGGATTGGTGGTGTTGTCGTAGGTGTCGATCACGCGCGCACCGGGAACGGCCACGTTGCTGATAAACGGCGGCGGCGATGGCGGAGTGGTGCGCAGCGCGCAGCCCGGTGCCGGCAGCTGCGGATTGAGTCGGTGCGGAACGGGCGCGCCGGTTTTCGCGAACAGCGAGTCGTAGGGCGCCGGGCAGCCGGGCTTCGTGAAGAGCGGTGACCAGAACGGCGACCGCATCGCGTGCGCCAACAGCACCGCATAGGACTGGTTTTGCGTGCTGTCGTTGATCCCCGCGGACTGGAAGCCGGCGGTGATCGAGTTGCCGAGCGCCACGTACCGATCGAATAGGGGGTCGACCGGCTGGTTGGCATATGGGGTGATCAGCTCGTCGTTCTGGCACGCGGCCGCCAGCAGGAGTCCAAGGACGGCCGAATAGCGCAAGGAGCGAATCATGAGTCCGAGGTTCCTCAGAAAGTGTAGGCCGCCCCGATCCCGAACAGATGGGCCGAGAACTGGTAAAGACCGGTGTTGCCCGCGGACAGGTTCACGGTCCCGCGGCGGTCGTTCTGTTTGATGTATTGGTACGCGAGGTCCGCATGAAACTTCGGTGACAGCTCGATACCCGTACCAATCGTGAACTCGTTGCGCGGTCCCTCGGGCAGCAGCGGGGTCACAAATTCGTCGGGTGACGCGCCGGTGTGGTAGAGATAGCCACCGCGCAACTTCACCTTGGCGTTGTACTGATACTCGGTCCCGAACCGGAATCCGTGCGTGTCCTTGTTGCTCGGGTGCAGAACGAGATCCGGAGTCGCGGGATTCTCGAAGTCGATCGTGATGTCGCTGAACCAGCCCCAGACGACGTACTGGTAGTCCGCCATCAGTGTCCAGTCGGGGCTCGCCTTCCAGGAGACGCCGAGCGTTCCCTGTGGCGGCATCTCGATCGATGTCTTCGCCTTCCCGCCCGAGAGCGGGCCGCCCGCCCCGAAGCTCGGCGCAACGACGGCATCGACCGGCGTGCCGGCCGGGAGTCCCAACGGGTTGTTGGCCGGCAAGGTGAGATTGGTCGGGACCTGTCTGAACTCCGCGGTGCCGTCGTAATCGATCCTCTTGCGGGTCAACCAGTGACCGCCGATGGAAACCCTATCCGAGACCTTGACGATGCCGCCGAAGTTGAAGGCGAGACCCGTCCCGGTGGCGTGCAGATTCGCATCCGCGAAGTCGGTGCCCGTTTGGAAGCCAAGCGCCGCGAAAGTGGTGCCTGGAGGCACACCGACGGGGACGAGCTGCTGCGAGAAATCGCTGCGCTGGCGGAGGTTGAGGCTGCTCGTGATGTACGCGACGCCGAACCCCAGTTTCAAAGAGGGACTGACCTGAATGCCGAGGGACGGCTGGATGTAGATCGACCGCACGTACGTGTGATAGCCCAGGAACCTGCCCTCGAACGACGTGCTATCCCAGTTCGTCTCAAGGCCATAGGGGATGTAGAGACCGATGCCGGCGGTGACCTTCGGGCTCACCGCAGTCGTGACGTATGCGTTGGGCACCGGGATGACGGGGTTGTCCAGGTCGCTGCGATGTTGGAGGAAATCGTCTGTGAAGCCACCCTGCGCCGCGATGGCTGTGACACCGGCACTGATGTGGGTTTGCTGGAGACCGCCGAGCCCGGCTGGGTTGAAGAAGATCGCGGAGCCGTTGGGGCAGGGGTTCGCGGCTGATACGCCGGCGCGCCCCATGGTACACGTGTCGTGCTCGTATACGCCAAACCCCTGCGCAGGCAGCGCGGCGACGAGCGAAGAGGCTCCGGCGAGCAGCAACAACGCAAACCGCCGCATACGTGGTCTCCGAATAGACGGAATTGGGTAGATGGTGATTTCGGTCGCGATACGGTAGCATTGCCTCGAATCATTGTCAAACCCATGCCACGACCAGCGATAGCTCTCTTTCAAAAAACATTTGGGACAATACCTAGGTCCGTCGCGTCGGCACCGGGTCGCGTCAACTTGATCGGCGAACACACCGACTACAACGGTGGTCCGGTGTTGCCGATTGCGATCGCGGAGCGCACGACGGCCGCCGTGGGACCCGGATCGGATGACGCACCCGGCGTACTCGAAGCGATTTCGACGCGCTTTGACTCGATCACGCGCGCGCGCTGGCAGGAAGAATTGCCACACGGGTGGGCCGCGTACGTCGCCGGCGTGTTGCGTGAATTGTGGACGCTCGAGGCGGTCCCGCCGCGCGGAAGTCTGCGCATTGCGATCGCGTCCGACGTGCCGGTCGGCGCGGGATTGTCGTCCTCCGCAGCGCTCGCGGTCGCCGCGACCAAGGCCATCGTGACATTCGTCGGCGCCAATCTGACTCCACGGCAGATCGCCGGCGTCGCATTCCGTGCCGAGCACGATCATGTGGGCGTGCGGTGCGGCGTGATGGATCAGACGATCGCATCGTTGGCCAAGCGCGATCACGCCTTGCTGCTCGAATGCGCGTCACTCGCGGTGCAGCAGATCCCGTTCGCGGCGCGCCTCCTGCTCGTGAATACCGGCGTGAAGCACGATCTCGCGGCCGGCAATCTCAACCAGCGGCGTGCGGAGTGCGAGGAGGCCGTCACGCGACTCAAGCTCGAGCTACCCGAGCTCGTGTGGCTCGCGAGTTGGCCCGTCGAATGGCTGCCGCGGCTCAAGCGCGCCTTGCCCGAGCCGCTGCGCTCGCGCGCGCTGCACGTCGTCGGCGAAACGGCGCGCACCCGGTTCGCTGCGCAGTTATTGCAGTCCAAAAAGCTTCCGCAATTCGGCAAGTTGCTCTATGAATCACACGAATCGTGTCGTCGCCTATACGAGTGCAGCGCGCCGGAGCTCGACACCGTGGTGGCCGCAGCCAAGCGCGCGGGTGCGTTGGGCGCGAGACTCACGGGAGCCGGTTGGGGTGGGTCGACGATTGTGCTCGTGCGGGAGCGGGGGAAAGGCAGTGGGGAAGAGGTGGCCCAGGCGATCCGGAGCACCTTTCGGAAGGCCTACGGCCGCGAGCCCGATATCACATCGGTGAAATCATCCGCGGGGGCGCGCGTCGAGCGCGTCTAGAGGTTCCCCTTCGCGTATTCGTCGGCCAGATGCTCACAGGAGCGCCAGGCCAGCGCCAAAATCGTCCACGTCGGATTCTGGCACGACGCGCTGACGTGACTCGAGCCGTCTACGACGAACAGGTTCTTCACGTCGTGTGACTGCTGGAACTGGTTCAGCACCGAAGTCTTGGGATCGTTGCCCATGCGCGCGGTCCCGAGCTCGTGGATCGACCACCCCTCGGTCAGCACATCCCGACGTACGCTGACTACCTCGATCCCGCCTTCCTCGAACATCTCCTTCGCCGTCACGGCCATGTCCTCGGCCATCTTTTTTTCGTTATCGCCGAACTCGTAGTGGAACCGTAGGACCGGAATCCCCCATGCGTCCTTCACTTCGGGATCGAGATCCACGTAGCTCTCGTAGCGGGGCAGAACTTCGCCGAACCCACCCATGCTGATGTAGGCGCCGGCGTAGTCACGTATGTGCTTCTTATAGCTGGCTCCGAAACCGGCGGCGTCGGCACCGGGTGGAAACATCTGGTGCCCGCTTCCCCCTTCGAAGCCGTAGCCCCGGATGAACCCCGGTTGTTTATCGGTCAGGTTCCGAAACCGCGGGACGTAGAACCCCCCGGGACGGCCATCGTCCAGCGTGTGCGGCTTTCCGACGAGATCCTTGACGAGACCGGTGATGCTCGGCCCCATCAGGTGCTCGCAGAAGTTGTGGCCCACGTGGCCGCTCGAGTTGCCGATGCCGTTGGGGTACTGCGGCGACTTCGACAACAGCATGAGCCGGGCCGATTCGAGCGTCGACGCCGCAAGAATTACGATCTTTCCCTTCGCTTCCAGCGATCGTTTCGTCACGCTGTCGACGAAGCCGACGCCGCGCGCTTTCCCGGTGGCCTTGTCGACCAGCACCTCGTGGCAGGTCGAATTGGTGCGCACGGTGAGGTTGCCGGTATCCATTGCCGGATAGATGAGACCTGTCGGAGAGTCGAACGCCGCGTGGATGTCGCAGCCGCCGTGCCGATCGCAGGCACCCCGGCCGAAACACTTCGAGCGGTACTTGTTCTTGACGCCGTCGGTCGTGACGCCGGCGCGATACGGCGTGAGCACGCGTCCCATCCCCGCGAGTGTGTGGCGCAGCTGCACCTCGGCGAGGTTGAGCTTGTGGGAACGCTGGAAGAGACTATCGGGCAGGTGGGGCAGATTCTCCTTGTGGCCGGAGATGCCGAGTAGCAGATCGACCTTGTCGTAATACGGCGCGATATCGGCGTAAGAGATCGGCCAGTCCTCGCCGTAGCCGTCGTGCGTCTTTGCCTTGAAGTCGTAATCAGACAGGCGCAGCGCCAGACGTCCCCAGATGTTGGTCTTTCCACCCAGCAGTCGCGCCCGCACCCAGGCGTACTTGGTCCCGGTGTAAGGGTGCTCCTTCTCGTCAACCAGGATGTTCTTGATGTAATCCGCCCCTCTATGGCTTGCTTGCTTCGAGAGGACATGCCGGAAACTGGACCCCTGGGCATAGGGTGGATTGCGGATCTGGTACTCATTGAAGGAGAGGACGTGAAAGCCTGGTGGGAGGTCGCCGCGCCGTGGATGATCATACGGCCATTGCATCGACCGCAGCTCTGCGTTGATGTCGATCTTCTTTCCCGCCTCGAGTAGCAACACCTTCATGCCCAGGCCGGTGAGAACGTGCGCCGCCATCCCGCCGGCCGCGCCTGATCCGACAATGACGGCATCGTACGTCGTGATCAGGTCGACTTCTCGAGCAAGCGGCGGAGCTGATTGGATCAGGGTCATCTGTGCCTTGCCTCCTTGACGTCGGAGAACTATCAGCCAGAGTGCAAAGGCACTAGACCGCTCATAGAGCTGCCGAGTCGTTACGTCCGGAACTAAGTTGAGGTGCTGCAGCGAGGCCCGGGTGGCGAAATTGGTAAACGCAAGGGACTTAAAATCCCTTGGGGGCGACCCCTTACAGGTTCGAGTCCTGTCCCGGGCACGTTAAGGCTCGCCACGTTCGCGCATCAACGCGCTGTCAAATCGTCTCACGCATCGCTGCAACACTCGCCAAAAAATTCACTCGATCCCCACGTCGTTCCCACTTGCACCACACTGTTGCGCGCCGCAACGTGGGAAATCCGAATCCTTTTTCCCACGGAGGTTCCTCAGATGAACCGATCTTTTCGTTGGGGTCTTCTCGGATTGAGCCTGGCCCTCGTCGGCACGCCTCCACCCGCAGTCGCGCAAGGCACCGCAAGCGTCACCGGACGCGTCGTCGACTCGGTTACCGCGCAGCCCGTCTCCGATGCGCGTGTGACGATCGTCGGACGTTCGAACGGCACGCTCACGGATCGCGATGGTCGCTATCTGCTCCAAGGGTTGCCGGCGGGTAACGTCACGGTGCGCGTGCAGCGCATCGGGTTTGCCCCGGCCGACCGCACCGTGACGCTCGCCGAGGGCGGCACCACGACGCAGGATTTTTCGCTCGTGCCCGCGGCCACGGTGCTGTCGGAAGTCGTGGTGACGGGCTATGGCACGAGCACGCGGGAAGACCTGAGCGGCGCCGTCGCGTCGGTGCAGTCCGGTGAGTTCGCCAACACGCCGCTCGCCGGCGTGGATGCCGCGATTCAGGGCCGCGCCGCCGGGGTGCAAGTCATCCAAAACGCCGGCAATCCGGGTGTCGGGATCACCGTCCGCATTCGGGGCTCGGCGTCGATTTCGGCGTCCAACCAGCCGCTCTACGTCATCGACGGCGTGCCGATGCTGCGCGACGAGTACTCGCAGCTCGCCCTCGGCGGGCAAGACATCACCGCCATCACCGGACTCAATCCGGACGAGATCGAGAACATCGACATCCTGAAGGATGCCGCCTCCGCCGCGATCTACGGATCACGCGCGTCCAACGGCGTCGTGATGATCACCACGAAGCGCGGCCAGTCGGCACCTGCGCACGTGAGCTTCAACATGTACGCCGGGACCCAGGACGTGCCCCAGGGCAACCGCTGGGATCTGCTGACGGGCAAAGAGTACGTCACCTATATGAATGAAGCAGCCGAGAATGACGGATACGGAGCGCAGTACTTTGGCGATCCGAACGATCCCAGTCTCGTCAACACCGACTGGCAGGCCGCCATGTTCCGGACGGCTCCGGTCCGGAACCTGAACCTGAGCGTCACCGGCGGCAGCGATCGCGTGCAGTATTTCGTGTCCGGCTCCCAGTTCAACCAGGAAGGCGTGGTGGTTGGCTCGGGCTACGACCGCCAGGCGGCGCGCGTGAACGTCGACCTCAATGCCTCACGCCGGTTGCGGCTCCAGACGTCGCTGAGTCTGAGCCGCGAGTCACACCAGCGCGTCGAGAATGACGACACGATCGACGGCGTGGTGACGAATGCGATCGCGGGCACGCCGACGGTCCCGGTTCGCAAATCCGACGGGAGCTTTACCAGCCAGGCGGATGGGCTGGCCTACTCCAATCCCTTGGCGATTGCGACCTACGATCAGGCGGAGTCACGCAGCTTCCGGGCCTTCGGCAATGTCCAGGCGATCTATCAGGCCAGCAATGCGGTGACGTTGAACGGCCGTGTGGGCATGGACGTGCTGAACCTGCGCGACCTCCGCTGGCTGTCGCCGCTCGTGAAGGGCACGTATTCCGCGAACGTGTTCGGCGAATCGATCATCGGCAACAACACCGCGAACCGCTATGTGCTCGAGGGCTTCGTCGACTGGAAGCCGCACGTGAATCCGGACCTCGCGCTCGGTGCAACCGGCGGCGGGAGCGTCGAATGGAATGCCAGCGAGCTCGACTATCTCGACGGTATCGGATTTTCCACCGATCAGTTTCAGTATCCGGGGAATGCCGCCACCGTCACCGTCTACAATGGTGATTGGACCGGGCACAACCTCGTGTCGTTCTTCAGTCGCGCCAACGCGACGTGGAAGAACCGGTACCTGTTTACGGCGAGCCTGCGCGCCGACGGCTCGTCACGGTTCGGCGAGAACAATCGCTACGGCGTTTTTCCGGCGGTGTCATTCGCGTGGCAACTAACCCGCGAGCCGTTCATGCAGAGTCTGGCGCGGCATGGCGAGCTCAAGCTGCGCGCGAGCTACGGCGTCACCGGCAACCAGGACATCGCGGACGACTTCGCTCCACGCGCGCGGTTTGCGAAGGCCAACTACGGCGGCGATCCGGGCATCGGGCAGCGCAACTTCGGCAACCCGGACCTCCGCTGGGAGCAAACGCACGAGGTGAACCTCGGCTTCGACGCGCTGCTGCTGAGGGATCGCCTGACGATCGTGGGCGATTGGTATAGAAAGGAAACGCAGGACCTGCTGCTCGATCGCCCGATCAGTGCGACCAGCGGCCAGACGACCGTGCTTCAGAACATCGGCAACATGGAGAACAAAGGCTTCGAGCTGACGCTCGACGGCCAAATCCTGAAGCCTGCTTCGCCTCAGGGGCTGCGCTGGAATGCGAATCTCAACGTTGCCTGGAACCACAACAAGGTGACGAAGCTGTTCGAGAATCAGCCGATTCCGGTCGGTGGCTACGACGTCGGCCGCATCGATGTCGGTCATCCGCTCGGCGCGTTTTATACGCTCCACTTCACCGGCGTCGACCCGGCGAACGGGAACGCGATCTACGAGGACGTCAACAAAGACGGCGTCATCAACGATAACGATCGCGTGTATGTCGGCAGCCCGCATCCTGATTACTGGGGCGGGTTCACCAACCAGTTCGGCTGGGACCGCTTCGATCTGCGGGCATTTTTCCAGTTCACACAGGGCCAGACGATTTTCAACGCCATCAGCGTGTTCGCGAATGATGGCGGTTACTACTACGACAATAAGTTCAAGCGCGCGCTGCGGCGCTGGCAGAAGGCGGGGGACGTCACGGACGAGCCGCGCGCGAGCTTCGACGGCACGTCAGGAGCCGATCTCATTTCGAGCCGCTACATGGAAGACGGATCCTATGTCCGGCTCCAGGAGATTACGCTCGGCTACAATCTGCCCACGCGCATCTCCAAGGCGCTGCAGCTGACCGACGGACGACTGTATTTCTCGGGCCGCAATCTCTACACCTGGACCAAGTACTCCGGCTACTCTCCCGATGTGAACAGCGCGGGATCGAGTACCAATACGGAGTTGTCCACGGAGTTCTACGCCTATCCATCCGCCCGGTCATTCATGATCGGCCTCTCGGGGGCGTTCTGATGCGCGCCGCGAAATGGCGGTATACGATGCCGTCGCTGCTGATCGTGTTGCTCGCGGCGGGCTGCAATGGCGTTCTCGATGTCAAGCCGGTGAACGATGTGGACGAGAGCCAGGCCATCACGACACCCGGCGGCGCGCGCGCTGCCGTGGCCGGGCTGTACGATGCGCTGCAGGGCTTCTCGTACTACGGCGGTGAGCTCCTCTTCTTTGGCGATTTGTCGGCCGACGACGTCGAGCACTTCGGCACATTCACGACATACCGGCAGATCGATCAAAACGACATCACGTCCGACAATTCGTCGATCGAAGGCTTTTGGGACGCGTTGTACAAGGCCATCGGGCGGGCGAATGTGGTGCTCGAAAAGGTCCCCAACGTTCACGGGTTGGATCCGGCGGAGCGGGACCAACTGCTGGGCCAGGCCCATTTCATCCGCGCGCTGTCGTATCACAACCTGGTCAAGTTTTGGGGCGATACGGCGACCAGCGGGTTGGGCGTGCCGCTCGTGTTGATTCCGCCGAAGAATATCTCGGAGGCGGCACTGGCGACGCGCGCGACGACGGGTGCTGTGTATGCACAGATCCTCACGGATCTGAATGATGCCGAGACGCTGCTTGCGGGGTCGTCGTTCGATTCGCATCGCGCGAACGTCATGGCGGTCCATGCCCTGCGCGCCCGCGTCTACCTGTATCAGAAGAACTATGCGGGTGCCGAGACCGAAGCGCAGGCCGTGGCGGCAGGCGGATTCAAGCTCGATTCCCTCTACAGCCATCTCTTCACGCCCGAAGGCGACGACACGCCGGAGGATGTGTTCCGGCTGCATTTCGACGCGGTCGACTATTGCTGGGAAGGCTACTACTACCGGCATAGTGAAGAGCAGGGCCGCCGCGAGATCTCACCGTCGATCAACCTGATCGAGGCCTACGACCCCGGCTACACCGGCGCGCCGACGTCATACAAACCGGTCGACAAGCGCGGTCAGTGGAACATCTCATTCCAGGACTCGACCGACGGGACGTCCGTCTATGGCTCAAAGTGGCCGACCGGAATCGGCGCCGAGGATATTCACGTCATTCGCTTCGCCGAGGTCTTGCTGATTCAAGCCGAAGCGGAAGCGCGGCAGAACAAACTGCTGGAAGCGGAAGCGACCCTTACGCCGGTTCGCACGCGTGCTGGTTTGCCGGCCGCGCGTATCGACACGCTGTCGCAGAGCGCGGCAATCGACGCGATTCTGCAAGAGCGGCGTCTCGAGCTGGCGATGGAAGGTGACCGCTGGCCGGACCTGGTCCGAACGGGTCGCGTGCAAAACTTCTTGCCAGGTGTTGCGGCATTTCAAACACGCTATCCGGTTCCCTTGAATGAGCTCGACGTGGCACCGGGCCTAGTACAAAACCCAGGTTACTGATGTTGCTACGTGAGTCTCCGACCTGTCCGGAATTCGTCAACCGGCCGATCCATGCAACCTTTCGCGCGTCCATGGCGTCTTACAGAACGAAAGTCAGTCGACCATGTCTCTTTGCTGGAGGATGCAGATGCGCGGCCTGTCTTTGCTGATCGCGACGATCCTGACGTTCGGTTACGGCTTCGCCGCCCAAGCCGCCATGACGGTCGACCGTGCGGAGACATTCCGCCGGGTTGCTGCCACCGTCGAAACCGCTACCCCAACCGAGGATGCGAATCGGGTCTATTACGGTGGCATGCTGGCGCCGATTACCGTAGAGGTCCCGGCTCAACCCAAGTGTCAACTGACGTGAGTCTTAACGCACCCCACCCCCACCCGATTGACCGCCCGCTGCCTCTCGGCGGGCGGTCGCGCATGGGCGCGAAACTTGTCAAATTGAAGCACCGTAACATCACCTGACCATGGACATGTCACTCGAGCAGCCGTCTTCCTTCAAACGATTCCTGCGCACGTGGCGCCGCGAGCTCATTCGCGGCGGCGTGCTGTTTGGACTCGTCGTTGGCGCGGGCCTCATGATCCGCGCCGCCTTCCATAACGTCAAAGAACGGATCCCGTCTTCGCTTGGCGCGCTCGGCGCGTTCGGCGATTTCGATTGGGGCGACGGCGAGGGCGGTAATCTCTTCGGCCACGATCGCGAAGTCGGCGATGAATGGCAGTACCGCGCGCTGCTGAAGGAAGGGCAGCAGGTCTGGATCCGCAACACCAACGGCCCAATCGAAGTCGTAGGGGGCGCCGGCGATTCGCTCGAGGTCCATGCCGTGAAGAGCTGGCGGCATTCGGATCCGCAAAGCGTGCAGATCGTGCCGGTGGCGACCGATCGCGGTGTGACGATTTGCGCGATGTGGGAAGCGAAACAGCAGCGCTGCAACGAAGGCGGCGATTACAACCTGAGCGGCGTGCGCAAGAACGACGTTGCCGTCCGCTTCATGGTTACGCTACCCCACGGCACGCACCTCGAGACCTCGACGGTGAACGGTGGCGTGCAGATCGAGGGCGTGAGCGCGCCGGTCCATGCGAATACCGTAAACGGGCGGATCGCGGTGAGCACCGCCAAGGGGCCGATTCAGGCGACGACCGTGAACGGCAGCATCGAGGCCAACATGCAGGAGTTGGCGGGCGGTGACGTGAACCTCACGACCGTCAATGGCTCAGTGAGTGCCGGTCTCCCTCGGCAGATCAATGCGAATATCGATGCGGAGACCGTCAACGGCCGCGTCGAGACCGATTTCCCGATCAAGCTCATCGGCAAGATGAGCACGCGTCATCTCCGCGGCACGATCGGCAGCGGCGGCTCGACCCTGAAGCTCGTCACCGTCAACGGCTCCATCACGGTGCATGAGGCCGAGGCCGGTTCTGACATGCGCGTGCACGTGGCGCCGATGCCGCGCATGCACGTGCACGTCGAGACGCCGCTCCCGCCGAAGCCGCCGAAGCCCTAACTACCTGGTGTAGCTCCAGAAATTCCCGACGCCCCGCCGCGGCCGATGCTGTATGGCCAGCGGGCGGGGTTCAGGGTCGCCAGCGCGATAATCATCAGACATGCGCCAGCCAGGGTGATGTTCTTCCAGAAGTGCGCCGCTTGATTGGCCGCCATCGCTGGATCGGCGATGCCCCAGAACTTATGTACCGTGAATGCCGCAGTGACGAGAAAGATGGTGATGAGGAGCGCGCCCAGGCGCACTTGCACACCGAGCAGGATGGCGAGCCCGCCGGCGAGCAACATGAGACCAGAGATTGCGGTTAGGATCGTGGGTGCCGGCACGCCGGATGCGCCGGCGTACTGCGCGTACATGCTCAGCTTCGTTAGGTGATTGAACCCGGAGTACAGGAAGAAATACGCGAAGACGATACGCCCGAGCAGCAGCAGTGGACCACCCATGATCACCCTCCCAGGTATTGAGCAACTTCGGTGGAGAACGCCCGCACATCGATTGGCTTGGTGATGTAGCCGTCGAAGCCGGCTGCGTCGGCGCGCGCCCGGTCCTCCGGTAACGCGTGCGCGGTCAGCGCGACAACTTTCCAGGAGCGTTGGGGCAGCAACTTGAGTTCCTCGAGCACGGCATAGCCGTCCCGCCCGGGCAGCTCGATATCGAGGAGCACGAGGTCGGGCCGCGGCTGATGCGTCTGGACTATCTCCGCCACGCGATCGCCGTTCTCGAGCCCGATCACCTCATGTCCCTTCACCTTCAGCAGCATGGTCAGCAGCTTCAAATTGTCCGGTTGGTCCTCGACGACGATAATCGTCGCCATCGCCATCCCTTTCTCACTCGCTCCTTAACGACGCTCGCGATGCTCGGTTGCCGATCCGGTCTGGTACTAGCGCGTGAAATATCTATGGAAAGCACCGACTCTTGCACAAGAGGAGAAGCGGGCTCGGGCGGCTCTGTCGAGTCGTCCTCCGTCGTTTAGGTTACTGCACCGTGAGACCCACCCATCTCGGCATCATTGGCCTCGGCGCGATCGGCGGATCGCTGGCCCGGCAGGCAAAACTCGCCGGAGTGCCGACCATCAGCGGATGGTCGCCCGAGCCCGGCGAGCGCGCGCGAGCTGCACAGGAGGGCGCGCTCGATGATGCACCAGCGCGCGCCCTTGATGTGGCCCGTGCAGCCGATTTGCTGGTGCTTGCCGCGCCGCCGGCGGCCAATCTCGCGCAGCTCGAATCGCTCGTGCCGGACCTCAAATCTGCTGCGTTGGTCACGGATGTCGGATCGGTGAAACGCGCGATCGTGGCGTGCGCCGAGCGTCTCGGGTTGGGAATGCGATTCGCGGGGAGTCACCCGCTGGCGGGAACGCACCGCCACGGATTCGAAGCGTCGCGCGCCGATCTGTTTCGGGGTGCGGTCGTCTACGTCACACCGTGCAATGGCGGCACGGACGCCGCGCGTGAAATCGCGCACTTCTGGCAGGACGTGCTCGGTGCCGAGCCGGTCGTGCTCGACGCACAGCAGCACGACGCGCAGCTCGCGGCCACGAGTCACGTTCCGCAAGTCGTGGCTTCGCTGCTCGGCGACTTCCTGGCGCGGCACGCGCCCAAAGGATCGTCGTTCGGGCCCGGGGCAACCGATACGACGCGGCTCGCGGCAAGCGACCCCGAGCTGTGGACGGAGATCCTCTTGATGAACCGTGACGAGGTCCTGCCGGCGCTGCGCGCGCTCGAGGAGTCGCTCGGCACGGTGGAGCGTGCGCTCGAAGTCGGCGATGCCGAGGCACTCAGCGCCTGGTTGCAGCGAGCCGCGGAATGGCGGCGGCGCATTGCGCCGTGAAGGTGAGCGGAGTGGTTCGCCCACCGGGCGACAAGAGCATTTCCCATCGGGTGCTCATGCTCGCCGCTCTGGCAAACGGCACAAGCGACATCCGCGGCATCCTCACGGGCGAGGATGTCAAAAGCACGGCGCGGGTACTTCGGCAAATCGGGACTGAGATTTCGCCGGTTCGTGAAAGCATCGTAAAGATCTCCCCCGCACGACGCACGACGCAGCACGTAAGGTTGTACTGCGGCAACTCCGGCACCACCGCCCGCCTCATGCTCGGCATTCTCGCCGGTCAGAAGTTCACGGCGACGCTCACGGGTGATGCGTCGCTGCGCCGCCGACCGATGCGGCGAGTCACCGTACCGCTTCGGGAAATGGGCGCACAGATAAAGGAAAGGGGCGATGGTCTGCCACTCACGATCCAGGGCGGCAAATTGCGGGATCTCACGTACACGAGCCCGGTCGCCAGCGCGCAGGTGAAGAGCGCGCTCCTCTTCGCCGGACTTACGGGGAACGCACGGGTCACCATTCGCGAGCCATATCGCTCGCGTGATCACACCGAGCGACTGTTTACTCACCTCGGACTCACGATTCACGACCGCGACGGCGCGATCGTCTTTGAGCCATCGGCCGTCAAGATTCCGCCGCTCAGCATGGCGGTCCCGGGAGACATCTCGTCGGCTGCTTTCATTGTGGGCGCCGCGGTACTCGCCAAGGACGGGGAAGTCCTGATCGAGAACGTCGGCGTGAATCCGACTCGCACCGGATTCCTTGTGGTCCTGGAGCGCATGGGCGCGCACATCGAGCGCGTCAACCTGCGCGATGAAGCCGGCGAGCCTGTAGCGGACCTCATCGGGCGGCCTGCTGCGGGCCGGGAGGGACTCCGCGGGACCGAAATCAGCGCTGCGGAAATCCCCACCCTCGTCGACGAAGTCCCGATTTTGGCTGTCCTCGCGAGCCGGGCAACGGGCGAGACCGTGTTTCGAGAGGTCGGCGAGTTGCGGGTCAAGGAGAGCAACCGTCTCGAGCTCATTGCCGCGAACTTGCGCGCGGTCGGCGTGAAGGCCGAGGTCCACGGCAATGATCTCCATGTCGAGGGGACCGACCGCGCGCCGCGGGGAAAAATCGAAACCGCCAAAGACCATCGTCTGGCGATGGCATTCGCTGTTCTGGGGACGGTGGACGGCGCAAAAGTGCAGTTGTCGGAAAGAAAATCGGTCGCGATCAGCTATCCGGGATTCTTCCGAGATCTCGCCTCCATTCACGCACGACGCACGACGCACGACGCACGCTGATGCTCAGAGTCATCGCAATCGATGGACCCGCGGCGTCCGGCAAGAGCTCAACCGCAGGCTTGGTGGCCCGGCAGTTAGGCTGGGCGCATCTCGACTCGGGGGCACTCTACCGGGCCCTCACCTTGGCCGCGATGGATAATCTGGGCGAAGGCGGCCGCCGCAAGGGCGAGGAGTGGCCGGCGCAGCAGGTCATCGATCTCGCGGCGCGTCTCCCTGTTCGCCTGGTTCTGGTAGCGGGGAAGTTCAAGCCTGAAGTCGCGGGCGCCGACGTGGAGGAGGCGATTCGCGGCGAGCGGGTGACGCGGTTTGTCTCGGTCCTCGCCGCCATCCCGGAAGTGCGGACCTGGGTAAACACCCAGCAACGCAAGGTTGTCGAGGATCTCAAGGTTGCTGGAGGTTCTCAGGGTGTGGTCGTGGATGGGCGAGATATCGGTACGGTCGTCTTCCCGGAGGCGCCGCTGAAGGTTTTCCTGACGGCGACGCCTGACGAGCGGGCCCGGCGCCGGTTATTTCAGCGCGGTCAGGAGGTGGACGTGGAGCTGGTGCGGCGCGAAAGCGACTTGCTCGCCGCCCGGGATGCCGCCGATTCCAACCGCCGGATCGCCCCCTTGAGACCTGCCGCCGACGCCGTTTTGCTCGATACCACGGCCCTCACGTTGGAGCAGCAGGTGACGCGGGTTGTTGAACTGGCGCGGGAACGGTTCCCTAAGTAGGTTTCCGCCCGTGATTCCACACCCTGACGGGTGTGCTCGGCAAGCACTGTCCTCAAGGACATTGAATGGCGAGATAACCTCAAACTTATAACAGAACCGGTGTACCGAATGCTCGTAGAAGCACGTGACGTGGAAGAATTCGAAGAAGATCTCCCAACCCGTAAAGCACCCCGCTCACAACTACGCGTCCGCTCCGGTCTCGACGAGGAGTATTCTACCGACGAGATCGCGAAAATGACCCAGCTGTACGAGGGGACGCTCTCGAATATCGAAGAAGGCGAAATCGTCAAATCGAAAGTGCTGCGCGTGACCGACACCGCCGTCATTCTGGACGTCGGGTTCAAGTCGGAGGGCGCGGTTCCGATCGACGAATTCAAGGATCCGAAGAGCCTCAAAGAGGGCGACGAAGTCGAAGTCTTCCTCGAGCATCTCGAGGATCAGGAAGGCGCCGTCGTTCTGTCGAAGAAGAAGGCCGACTTCATGCGCGTGTGGGAGCGGATCCGCGAAGCGCACGAGAAGGATGAAGCGGTCACCGGCACGCTCGTGAAGAAGATCAAGGGCGGCGTCGTGGTGGACCTGATGGGCGTCGACGCGTTTCTGCCGGGCAGCCAAATCGCGCTGCGGCGCGTGCCCAACATCGACGAGCTCCTCGGTCAAAGCTTCGAGTTCAAAATCATCAAACTGAACAAGCGGCGCCGGAACATCGTGGTCTCCCGCCGCGTGTTGCTCGAGGCCGAGCGCAAGACAAAGCGCGACGTGCTGATGAAAGAGCTGTCGGTCAATCAGGTGCGGAAGGGCGTCGTCAAGAACATCACCGACTTCGGCGCGTTCATCGATCTCGGCGGTGTCGACGGCCTGCTGCACATCACCGACATGAGCTATGGCCGCGTCTCTCACCCGAGCGAGATGGTGCAGATCGGCCAGGAGCTCGAGGTCAAAGTCCTCGACATCGACTGGGAGCGCGAGCGCATCTCGCTCGGTTTGAAACAGCTGCAGCCGTATCCGTGGCAGAACGTGGCGGCGAAGTATCCGGTTGGAACGCGCGTGCAGGGCAAAGTCGTGTCGATCACGAACTACGGCGCGTTCGTCGAGCTCGAGCCGGGCATCGAGGGCCTGGTGCACATCTCCGAGATGAGCTGGACGCGCAACGTCCGCCATCCGTCGAAGCTCGTATCGATCGGCGAATCGATCGAGGCGGTCGTGCTGAAGGTGGACGAAACCGAAGAGAAGGTCTCACTCGGCATGAAGCAGACGGAGCAGGATCCATGGATGGCGCTGCCCCAGAAGTACCCTGTCGGCACGCGGCTCCGCGGCAAAGTGCGCAACCTGACGTCGTTCGGCGCGTTCGTCGAAATCGAGCCCGGCATCGACGGCCTGATTCACATCTCCGACATGTCGTGGACCAAGCGCGTCCAGCATCCGTCCGAAGTCGTGAAGAAGGGCGACGAAGTGGACGTGCTCATTCTGAACGTGGACGCCGAGAACAAGCGGATCTCGCTCGGATTGAAACAGGCGCAGGAAGATCCGTGGCTGCGCATCGGCGAAACGTATCCCGTCGGCACGGAGCTGCGCGGGCGCGTCATGCGGCTGATGGACAAAGGCGTCGTGGTCGATTTGGGCAGCGACATCGAGGGGTTCGTGCCGATGTCGCAGCTTGGCATCCCTGACATCCAGCAGCCCGGCGATGCGGTGAAGGAAGGGCAGGCGGTCGAGCTGAAAGTGCTGGAGGTGGATCCCATCCATCATCGCATCGTGCTTGCGGCCACCGGATTCCCGAAGGACGACATTATTCCGGTGCCGACACCGGCTCCGGCCGTGAGTGAGGAGACGCCGAAGGAAGAGGCCTAGCCGCCGAGACGCTGAGCGGTTGTGAGGAGTACGGGGCGAGGAGATTCTGCTCGCCCCTTTGCGTTTGCAGGTCTACATTGTCCGCATGTCCATGCGAGAAAAGCTCGAGCTCCTCCAGCAGAAGCGTTCCGAATCAGAGCAGGGCGGCGGCACCGACCGCATCGCCACGCAACATCAAAAAGGCAAGATGACGGCGCGGGAGCGCCTCGACGTCCTACTCGATCCCGGCTCCTTTGTCGAGCTCGATCGCTTCGTCACGCACCGCGCCACCGATTTTGGCCTCGAGGACCAGAAGTATCTGGGCGACGGGGTCGTGACGGGTTGGGGCCGGGTCGAGGGACGAGTGGTGTACGTCTTCTCGCAGGACTTCACCGTGTTCGGCGGCTCGCTGTCCGAGGCGCATGCGGAAAAGATCTGTAAGGTGATGGATCTCGCCATGCAGAACGGCGCGCCGGTGGTGGGGCTCAACGACTCGGGGGGCGCGCGGATTCAGGAGGGCGTCGCGTCACTGGGCGGGTACGCTGACATCTTCCTGCGCAATACGCTCGCCTCCGGTGTCATTCCGCAGATCAGCGCGATTCTCGGCCCCTG
This sequence comes from Gemmatimonadales bacterium, assembly GCA_035551075.1. Classification (GTDB taxonomy): domain Bacteria; phylum Gemmatimonadota; class Gemmatimonadetes; order Gemmatimonadales; family GWC2-71-9; genus 20CM-2-65-7. The sequence goes on from DASZNX010000291.1 coordinate 30,288, forward strand.
CGCCGGCGGCGCCGTCTACAGCCCCGCGATCACCGACTTCATCTTCATGGTTCGTGGCATCTCGTACATGTTCGTGACCGGCCCGAACGTCGTCAAAACCGTGACGCACGAGGAAGTGGATTTCGAGAAGCTGGGCGGCGCCGACGTTCACGGAGCAACGTCGGGAATCGCGCATTTCGTCCACGGCTCCGAGCTCGAATCACTCACCGCGATCCGCACGCTGCTCTCGTTTCTGCCGGGCAACAATCTCGACAGCCCCCCGATGCGCACGGCGGACGATCCGTCCGACCGACGTGAAGAGGCCCTGCTCGAGATCGTCCCCGATGAAGCGACGAAGCCGTATGACATGCACGACGTGCTGAAGCTCGTCATAGACAACGGCGCGTTTCTCGAGGTGCAGCCCGATTACGGCAACAACCTGATCGTCGGCTTTGCGCGGCTCGCGGGCCGGCCGGTCGGCGTCATCGCGAATCAACCGGCGGCGCTCGCCGGTGTGCTGGACATCGCGGCGTCGCTCAAGGGCGCGCGCTTCATCCGGTTCTGCGATGCGTTCAACATTCCGCTCGTGACGTTCGAGGACGTGCCGGGGTTTTTACCGGGAGTGGCGCAGGAGCACGGCGGCATCATCAAGCACGGCGCGAAACTGCTCTATGCTTACTGTGAGGCCACGGTGCCCAAGCTCACCGTCATCACGCGCAAGGCGTACGGGGGCGCGTACGACGTCATGAGCTCGAAGCATATCCGGGGCGATTACAACGTCGCGTGGCCGACCGCCGAGATCGCGGTGATGGGACCAAAAGGCGCGGTGGAAATCCTGTACAAGGGCGAGGCCAGCGAAGAGCGCGCGAACGAGTACCGCGAGAAGTTCGCCCATCCGTACCAGGCAGCCTCGCGCGGCTACCTCGACGACATCATCGATCCGCGGGACACGCGCCCCCGCCTCATCGAGGCGCTCGTCACGCTCGAGACGAAACGAGGCCGCAATCCTCCCAAAAAGCATGGCAACATTCCTTTATAAGGCGGCGCTCGGGCTACTGCTGGCGCAAAACCCCTCGCCGCCTGTAACGCCCCCTAACCCCCCACCGCCGCCCGCGCTTCCAGCGGCGCCGGGTTCCAGTGCGAGTCAGGATACGGTGCGCGCGAGCGTGTGGGCCCGGGTCGCGGCCGATTCCACCGATGGATCCGCATGGCTCGATGT
>DASZNX010000292.1:0-10576 GCA_035551075.1 Gemmatimonadales bacterium
CGCGGTGGAGCGCGGCATCGGCAGCGTGCCGGACATCGACAAGGCGATGCAGCTCGGATGCGGCTACCCGATGGGACCCCTCACGTTGCTCGACTTTGTGGGGCTCGCCACGACTCATCACATCGCCGAAATCATGTTCAAGGAATACCGCGAGGCGCGCTATGCGCCTCCGCCGTTACTGAAGCGGATGGTGCTCGCCGGAATGTATGGCAAGAAGAGCGGTAAAGGATTTTACGATTACTCCGCCAATCCACCGATCGTCAACAACCTGGGACTCTAATGCTCGGCTACGATGCCCCTCGCTGGCATGCGCTGCTCAACGACTTTCCGGCGGCAGTGCTCACCATCGCGGTCCTGTTCGATCTGGCGGCGGCTGCGACAAAGCGGGAATCGCTGATGTGGGCGGCAATCTGGACGTTGTGGGCGGGCGTGATTGGGGGCTGGGCTGCCGTCATCGCGGGCGAGCTCGCCTCCGACACGATCGAGCACGGCGAGGCGATCCACGAGATCATGGAGAAGCACGAGACGATGGCGCTGTTGACCATGGGCGTCTTCAGCGTGGTGCTCGTGTGGAAAATGCTGCGCCGGTTCCAGATGCCGTCGCAGGAGCTCGCGATCACCAGGTTCCTGAGTCTCGTTGGCCTGGCATTTCTCATTTGGACGGGCGTCCTCGGCGGCAGACTGATGTTCGAGCACGCAGCCGGCATCCCGAGCCAAATGCTCCAGGCAGAAATCCAAAACCGCGCAGAGGGGCACCACCACGAAGAGGGTGAGGAGCACGAGCATGGAGCGTCCGCGGACACGGCGAAGCTCGCGGACTCCACGAAGGCCGGCACACCGGCGCATTCTCACTGATGGGTGCGTCGTGCATGAGCTTGTCCCGAGCGAAGCGAGGAATTCGTCGTGTCTGGGCGTGCGCGGCGGGGGCGGGGGCGGGGGCCCTCCTGACTGCCTGCACGCCCGTCACGACGCGGCCGGCGTTTACGCCGCTCCCTGAGGCGCTGCACGCGGTGATCAACGCTCCTCCACCAACGGTCGCACAGATCGCCGCCGGACTGCTCGCGGATGACACCATTCCCGTGCGGTTTATGAACGCACGCGATGCGTGGCTCGAGACAAAGGAATTCGCCGGCACGCACCGCCTGCGTTTGTGGGCCGACCCCGACGTGCCGGGCAGAGCGCGCGTCACGATCGAGGCTGTGTACCGGCCCGTCGACGACCCCTCCCGCACGCCTCGCGATCTCGAGCGAGCCTCGCCGCCCGGCTCGCCCGGACAGTTGCGCGCCGCGAAGCTACTCGCGGCTCTCAAGGACAAACTTGGAGTCACGAACTACTAGTCTCCGCCAGAGCCTCGGCGCGCTCGAGTACTTCACGTTCGGCTTTGGCAGTATGGTGGGCGCGGGCTGGCTGGTGGTCATGGACGACTGGCTGGGACGCGGCGGTCCCGGTGGCGCGATGCTCGGCTTTCTCTGCGGCGCGCTCCTGTTCTTGCCCGTGGCGGTTACGTACGGTCGTCTGGTCCGGATGATTCCCGATGCCGGCGCCGAAATCGCCTACACCGAGCGCGTGTTTCCCAGAAGCGTCAGCTTCTTTGCCGGCTGGATGATGGTCCTCGCCTACGCGATCGTCTGCCCGTGGGAGGCCGTGGCGATCGGTAATCTGCTGGCGCGCGTGTTTCCGGCGATGAACGCGCTCCCGCTCTACACAGTCGCGGGCAAGGCGATCGCGCTGCCACGGCTCGTCGCCGGTCTCGCGTTGACCGCTGTCATCGGTATCGTGAACTACCGCGGCATCAGGCTCAGCGGACGGTTCCAGGACTTCACGACGCTCGGTTTGCTGGCGTGCTCCGCGGTCTTCGTGTTGCTCGGCTTGGGGCGCGGAACCGCGGCGAACCTGCACCCGTTGTTCGCACCGGTAGGGCCGTTCGTTTCAGTGCTGCTGGTGATGCAGATCGTCCCCTATTTCATGACGGGCTTCGAATCGATTCCCAAAGCATCCGAGGAAGCTCTCCCCGGCCTTCCGCCCGCAACACTCTCCCGCGTCATCGCGCTGGCCCTGCTCGCGGGGGGGCTCTTCTACGTCGTTGTGGTGGGCGTCGTATCGTGGGCCTATCCCTGGAGCGAGACCGTCCGTCAACAGCTCGGCACGGATGCGGCGTTCGCGCGCGCCTTCCGCTCTCCCGCGATCGCGCGACTGATTGTCGCGGCTGCGGTCCTGTCGCTCTTCAAGGTGTTCAACGGCAACTTTGTGGCCGCGACGCGGCTGGTTTACGCCCTCGGAAGACGGAAACTCGTTACACCGGCGCTCGGCGGTGTCAGCCCGAAGTTCGGCACTCCAGCCATGGCCATCCTCATCGTCTCGCTGCTTACCGGCGCCGCCGCATTTCTCGGCGATGCCGTTCTGGTGCCGATCAGTGAAGTCGGCGCGGCCGCGGCCGCCGTGGGCTGGTGCGCCGCCTGCGTGGCGTTTATCGCGATCGGTCGTGACTCGAGCGCCGGCCCGCGGCGGGGATTCGCGACCGCCGCGATTGGCGCGTGCGTGAGTGTTGCGATTGTCCTGATAAAAGTTGTGCCGATTGTGCCGGGCAGCTTTACGGCTGCGGAATGGCTCGCGTTCCTTGCATGGTGCGCTCTGGGGCTGGGGCTGGGGCTGGGGCGGCAGGGGGGGCTGGCGCGTCGGCAACGAGTCCCCGCACCCACTGCTCCATCTGCCGCAAGTCGATAGCCGCATCGCGACAGGGTCCATTCGGTAGCTGCATCGTCAAGCCAAGGACCGGAAGCTTGCCGGCGACGTCGCGCAATCCGGTCATCATGTCTCGCTCGCACGCCACGGCCACCACCGCCCTCGGCCGCCGCTCGCGGATCACGCGGCGCGCAAGCTGGCCGCGCGTCGCCACAAAGACCGGAACTTCGTAGCGCCCCGCGATCTCCAACACACCATCCAGCGCTTGCTTCGACAGACAGCGCGGAATGAGGACCAGCAGCTCGCCCTTCCCCACCTTGCGGCCCCGCCGCTCCGCCAGCGTGTTGTAGACGTCGATGGCGGCATGTTCCACCCAGTCGCGCCTGCGGACAATGCGCGCGACGAGCGATGTGTAATTCATGAGCTGCAGGTAAAGCCCGCGCTCCATCGCCCGCTCGGGCAGCAGATTGCGGCCGCCATAAAACGACGCCGCGAGCGCGGCGAGATAGATCGCCATGAGGCCGGTGGTGGCGGCCAGCACGATCCAGAGCAGGCGTGGCAGCGGACTCCAGAGCCCAGCGAGTCTTGGTCCAATCAGATAGAGAAGAACGGCGGCCGTCGCGAAAGCCGCCGCCACTGTGACCGCCGCGAATCCGAAGAACAAACCAGGCGAGGCTGAGAAGTCGCCGCCGCCCGGAAGCGGACGGCCATCCCACTCGTCCCATTCGTGGCCGAGTCGTCTATCGACTTCGATGTGGATGAGCTGCGCGCGAGTCATGAGAGGATCGAAGCTTCACGTTGCGGTTCACTGGTGTCAAGTTTCGAGTGTGTTCGTAACAGATCCACGCATCCGCGCCGCGTATGCCGAGGGCGCGGGCATGTACCGGATCGTTCCCGATGCGGTCGCGATCCCCCGGGACACCGCGGAAGTGGTCGCGCTCGTCAAGCAGGCGGCTGCGTCTCATACTGCACTCATCCCCCGAGGGGCGGGCAGCGGTATGCCGGGCGGCAACATCGGACGCGGCGCGATTGTCGACATGAGTAACGGGTTCTCCGCCGTGACCGTGGATGCGCAGCGTCGTACCGCCCGTGCCGGGGCGTCCGTCACATGGGCGGAGGTGAACGAAGCCGCCAAACCATACGGGCTGAGGCTCCCTCCGGATCCGTCGTCGGGGCTGTTTGCCACGAGCGGTGGAATGGTCGCGACGAATGCGGCGGGACCGCGGACGGTGCGCTACGGGAGTGTTCGAGGTTGGGTGGAAGGTGTGGAGATCGTCGAGGCGGATGGCAACGTCAGAACGGTGACGCGGGAAGCGGGAAACGGGCAGCGTTTTCACCTGACACCCGACACCAGAGACCTGATCGCATCACGATTTCCCAAGACGAGAAAAAACTCGTCCGGCTACGCGCTCGATGCTTTCGCGAAAACAGGATGCGAACTTGATCTGCTCATCGGCTCGGAAGGCACGCTCGCGATCGTCACCGAGGTAGAGTGGCGCCTCGATCCCATTCCGCCTGCCATCGCGGGCGCGACCTTCGGCTTTGCGGACCTGGAAGCAATGGCCGAGGCGGTACCGTATCTCCTGTCGCTCAAGCCTTCAGCGCTGGAGCTGCTCGATGAGACGTTGCTCCGCTTTATTCCGGATCGCCCGAACGTGGCCTGCCTGCTGATCGTCGAGTTCGAACGGGAATCGGCGGCAGCCGCGCGAGGCGTGGTCGGTGATGCGGTTCGCGGTCTCAAGAACTCCATCGCTCTGGTCGAGACGGCAGTCGATCGCGCGGGTTTGGATAAGCTGTGGCAAGTACGCCGGCTCGCGTCGCCGGCCCTGGCGCGGCTGCCCGTCTCACAGCGCTCGCTCCAGGTGATCGAAGACGGCTGCGTTCCTGTAGAGCGGCTGGGTGAATACATCACCGGCCTCCGCGATGCGGCGAGCCGGCACGGGATCCCGGTGGCGATCTTCGGACATGCGGGCGATGGTCACGTCCACGTGAATGCGCTTCCCGACATTACGCGGTCCGGGTGGCGTGATGCGCTGCGGTTGCTGTTCGACGATGTGACCGAGCTCCTCATCCGCCTCGGCGGCGTGCCGTCGGGCGAGCATGGGGTGGGGCGATTGCGCGCCGGCGTGCTGGAGCGCTTCTACGGTCGCGAGGTGATGGACGTTTTTCGCAGCGTCAAGCGGGCATACGACCCGCTGCCCATCTTCAACCCCGGTGTTATCATTCCCGCGACCGATTGGTCGCCACTCGGCGCGCTGAAGGTGGGCGACGGCGCCGCGGCGATCCCCGACGACATCGCCACGCGACTACGAGAAGTGGAGCGCAACGCCGCATGGGGCACACCGAAAGCCGAACTGACGCGCTCGACACCCGGCACCTGACACCTGTGCTCGAGCATCGAGACGTGGAAATATTCCGCGCTCCCCGCATTTCCCTGATCGCGCGTCCGCAATTCCTCGAACCCGAGCATCTGGCCGTGCAGTGGCGTGGCGACGCGAGCGACGGCGAGCGGCTGGCCGAATACGCGGGGCGGCTCTGCTACATGAGCCAGCACAATCCGGTAAACCGCACCACGGCCGAATATCTCGAGAACATCAAGAAACAGGGTCACGGGTCGGTGCTCGAGCATGCGGTCTACGTGTTGCTGATCGAAGGCATCTCGCGCTCCTGCTCGCACGAGCTCGTGCGTCACCGCGCGGGCTTCGGCTATTCACAGCTCTCCCAACGCTACGTCGACGAATCGCACGCCGCGTTCGTCATGCCGCCGGCGATCGCCGGCGACGCGAAGCTCGAAGCGGAGTGGCAGCGGCAGATGACCGCTGCCCAGGCGGCGTACGTGCGCGCCGTGGAAGGACTGATGCAGCGCTACGAGTGGGTCGCCGACAAAGTGCACCGTCGCAAGATGGCGCGCGAAGCGGCGCGCAGCGTGCTCCCCAACGCCACGGAAGTGAAGATCGTGGTCTCCGGCAACGCGCGCGCCTGGCGCACGATGCTCGAGCTGCGCTGCGGTGAAGGTGCCGAGCTGGAAATCCGGCGGATGGCGGTCGGTGTGCTCCGTGTACTGCAGCAGGAAGCGGGCGCGTTGTTCTCCGATTTCGAGATCTACACGGCCGCCGACCAACAGGAAGCCGCGCGCGTTCTCTACCACAAAGTCTGATTTTTTCTCTTGCGCATCTAGAAATCATTTCGCATCTTGTTTTTCCAGAATGCGAATTGGTCTCGCATACAACGAGAAACCGGACGGCGATCAATCGTCCGATGCCTATGCCGAATGGGACGATCCATCTACCATAGATGCGGTCGAGCAGGCGCTCAGAGTTTTCGGTAGCGTCGTACGACTCGAAGCCGACGAATTCTTTCCGCAGAAACTCACGCTCTCGCATCCCGACATCGTCTTCAACATGGCCGAGGGATTGCGCGGGCTGTGTCGTGAATCGCACGTGCCCGCGCTGTGCGAATATCTCAACATCCCGTACACGGGATCGGATCCGCTCGCACTCGCGTTGACGCTCCACAAAGGACGCACCAAGGAAATCCTCGCGTACCGCGGCGTGCCGACGGCGCCGTTCCGCGTCATCGAGCGCGTTGCGGATCTGGAGCGGATGCCGCTGCCGTATCCGTTGTTCGTAAAGCCGGTCGCCGAAGGGTCCGGTAAAGGCATATTTGTCAATAACTTGTGTGAAACGCCCGCCCACCTCGCGGAGCGCGTGCCCTTCCTCTTAGAGCGGTACGACCAGCCGGTCCTCGTCGAGACGTACCTACCCGGCCCCGAATTCACTGTGGCGATTCTCGGAAACAACGGCGACGTCCGTTGTCTCCCCGTGGTCGGCTTCGATTTCGCGACGCTGCCGCCCGGCGCGCCTCCGGTCTACGGATACGAAGCGAAATGGATCTGGGACACACGCGAGCATCCGCTCGCGATTTTCCAATGCCCGCCGACCGGCATCGCCGATTCGCTCTGCCGGGAGACGGAGCGCGTGGCGCTCGATGCGTATCGCGCGCTCGGCTGCCGCGATTGGTGCCGCGTCGACGTGCGGGTGGATCGCTTTGGCGTTCCGAATGTGGTCGAGCTGAACCCGCTGCCGGGCATCATTCCCGATCCGGCGATGAATTCCTGTTTCCCCAAAGCTGCGCGCGTGGCCGGATATTCGTACGACGACCTGATCCAGGAGGTACTCCGGATCGCCTGGAGAAGGATTACGGGTCGCGAAGCGGCGGAAGAAAGTGCGCCGCTCCCGGCGGCGAGGGCGATGTCCGCGTGAAAGTCGTCGTCCTCTACGACGCAGGAGCCGACGACTGGACTGCGGAAGACGTTGCCGGTGTCATGCAGGCCGTCAACGGCATCGCCGCGGTTTTTGCGTCTCTCGGGTCGAAGGTTCAGCGCGTTCCCGTCCGCCACGACATGCGCTGGTTTCAGTCCTGCCGCCGCGCCGATCTCGTGTTCAATCTCTGTGAGGGCGTGCGCGGCGTCGCGCAGTGGGAAGATCACGTCGTCAGCACGCTCGAGCTCGCGGGCATCCCCTACACCGGCGCGGGTCCCTGGACCGTTGCCGCCTGCCGGCGCAAGGGAGTCGCCAATACGCTCCTCGAGCGCGCCGGGTTGCCCGTGCCGCGGTGGACGATGGCGCAGGGAAAGATCGATGAAACCTTCCCCTTGCCCGCGATCGTCAAGCCCGCCGCGGAGGACGCGAGCGCGGGCCTTGATCGGCAGTCGGTCGTGACCGACCGCAAGAGCCTCAAGGCGCGGATCGCGGCCATGACCGAGCAATTCGACGAGGTTCTGGTGCAGCAGTACATCGGCGGCCGGGAGTTCAACGTCGGCATCGTCGGCGATCGCACGCTCCCTGTGGCCGAGATCGATTTCAGCGCGATGCCGGAGGGAGCGTGGCCCATCCTCACATATGCGGCCAAGTGGCACGCGGGCTCGCCGGAGGATCTTGGCAGCCGCCCCGTGTGTCCCGCGCAGATCTCACAACGGTTCGCCGACCGTTTGTCGCGCCTCGCCGAAACCGCCTGGCGCGCGATGCAGGGGAAGAGCTACGGACGGGTCGACATTCGCGTCGATGACGCGGGCAAGCCGTGGATTCTCGAGGTGAATCCAAATCCCGACCTCACCGACGAGGCGGGATTGTCGCGCATGGCGAAGGCCGCGGGCTGGGACTATGCCGAGCTGATTCGCCGCATTGCGGAAAGCGCCCTGCGCGAGGCGCAGGGGACGAAAGCCGCGCGTGAGCTGCTTGCTGCGCCCCGTCGGGCGCGCGCACCGCGCACGGCTTGAGCAGCTGACTCGGGGCACCGGTCTCTTCCGCGAGGAGGAGGTCGCCACCGCGGTCGAGCTGCTGGACGCGTCGCTGGACGGCGACCAGGACTACCGCTTTCTCGGCGCGTTCGACGCCGACCAGCTGATCGGCTACGCCTGCTGGGGTCCGACGCCTGGCACCAATGCGACGTACGATCTCTACTGGATCGTCGTGGATCGCGCGCATCAAAGTCAGGGTGTCGGCACTCAGCTGCTCGGCGCAGTGGAGCAGCGACTCACGACGCACGACGCACGATTAGTGGTGGTCGAGACCTCGTCGCGAGACGATTACCAACCGACGAGGAAGTTCTATGAAGCCCGCGGCTACACCAGAGCCGCGACCATCCCGGGCTACTACGCGCCGGGCGACGATCTGGTGATCTATACCAAGGATCTGACGGATGGAGAGTTGGCAAGAGCTGCTCCGTAAGCGGAGCATCGCCTCTCTCGCCGCGCTGGCCGAGCGCTTCGGCACTGAGCACCTCGGCGAGATCGAGCGACTGCGCCAGGCCGCGGAAAATTTCGAATTCCGCATTTCGCCGGCGATGGTCGATTTGATTCACGAGCCCGGCGACCCGATCTGGCTTCAGTACGTGCCTACCGTGCAGGAGCTGGAGATTCGCGACGGGCTGGTCGACTCGCTGGAGGAAGACGCGAACTCCCCCGTTCCCAACATCACGCACCGCTACCCCGATCGCGCGCTGTTTCTCGTGTCGCCGGTCTGCGCGGCGTACTGTCGTTTTTGCACGCGCCGCCGGAAGGTCGGCGATCCCGAGAAAATTCCGCTGTCCGCGCTCGAATCCGCGTTTCGCTATCTCGCAGAGCACCAGGAGATCCGCGACGTGATCATGTCCGGCGGCGATCCGCTGCTGCTCTCCGACCGGCGCATCGATGACATCTGCAAACGTTTGCGGGCGATTCCGCACCTCGAGGTGCTGCGCATCGGCAGCCGGGTGCCATGTCATCTGCCGGAGCGTATTACACCCGAGCTGTGCGCGATATTGAAGAAGTACCATCCACTGTATATCAACACGCACTTCAATCATCCAGCCGAGCTGACGCCGGCCGCCGTGAAGGCCCTCGGCATGCTGGCCGACGCCGGCATCCCGCTCGGCTGCCAAACAGTACTGCTCAAGGGCGTGAATGACGATCCGGAAGTCATGAAGCTGCTGATGCAGCGCCTGCTCGCCGCCCGCGTGCGGCCCTACTACATCTATATGTGTGATCAGGTCGCCGGCGCCGAGCACTTCCGCACCACGGTCGAGAGGGGCCTCGAAATCGTGAAGGCGCTGCGGGGCTGGACCTCGGGCCTCGCGGTACCGCATTTCGTGATCGATGCGCCGGGTGGGGGCGGCAAAATCCCCTTGCTTCCTGAATACGTCGTGAAACTCACTGATAAGGAAGTGGTGCTCCGCAATTACGCCGGGAAGACCTATCGCTACAGCCAACCAATGGAGCCCATCCTCGTCGGATGATGAGGCGCCTCTCCTTCGTGTCATTGATCCTGACCGCAAGCTGCGCCCCCCACCGGACTGCCTCGGCTGCCTCCCCTCCCACGGTGGTCGGCACGATCACGGAGCAGCAGAGCCATACGACGGCACTCTTGCAGGCAGTCAGTGTCGTGGACGACAGTGTGGTGTGGGTCTCAGGGCACCGGGCGACCTGGGTCCGCACGGTCGACGGCGGCCGCACCTGGGTGCCGGGTGCCATGGCAGGCCCCGATTCGGGACTCCAGTTCCGCGATGTCGAGGCGGTGAGTGCCGCCACCGCGTACCTCCTGGCGGCCGGTCCGGGCGAACGGTCGCGCATCTACAAGACCACCGACGCCGGTCAGACCTGGCAGCTGCAGTTCATCAACCGCGACTCGGCGGCTTTCTACGACTGCTTCGGCTTCTGGGACGCGACGCATGGCATTGCGGTGAGCGACGCGGCGCACGGAAAGATGATCATCATCCGAACCGACGACGGCGAACACTGGAGCGCGGTCTCCCCAGACGGGATGCCGGCAGCCATGCCTGGAGAAGGGTCGCCCGCGGCCGGCGGCACCTGTCTCATCGTGCGGGGCGGTGCCGGAGCATGGTTTGGGACCGAGCCCGCGGCACGAGTCTACCGCTCCGGCGATCGCGGTCAGCACTGGTCCGTGGTGACGACACCGATCATCTCCGGGGCGGCCACCGGGGTAGCCTCCCTGGCCTTCCGGGACGATCTCCACGGCATGGCGCTGGGTGGCCGCCTCCTCAAGCCGGATGACACGAGCGACAGCGTGGCGGCGGTAACCAGCGATGGCGGCGACACCTGGACGCTCGTGCGCCGCCCGACATTCAGCGGCGCGGTCTATGGAGCCGCCGTGATACCGGACTTGCCGGGTTACGTCGTTGCCGGCCCGAAAGGACTCGACTGGACCGCGAACGACGGCCGCTCGTGGACCAATCTCAGCGGCGCCGCGTATTGGGCCGTTGGCTGCGCGTCGCGCGGCGGGTGCTGGGCGGTCGGACCGGGCGGGCGGATTAGTCGCATTTTCTTCGCGCAACGGTGACAAAAGAGGTCTTGCGGAGTTTCGAACCCACCCGCATATTTATGTCCGCGCATGCATAA
>DASZNX010000293.1:0-2721 GCA_035551075.1 Gemmatimonadales bacterium
CGCCGGCATCGAGACGGGATTCGGCGTCGCGCAGCAACGCCTCCATGGACAGGCCGCGCAAGTGCGACCGTTCGACAGTCAGCCAGTCTTCGAAGCCCGATGCATCGGGGATTTTGAAACCCGCGACGAATTCGCCGTCGATCAACGGTGTAGTCCGTGCCCAATCCCGCTGCTTCACCAGCGTGTCGAGCTGGTCGGCATCGAGCTGTACGGCGCCATCGCTCAGCTGGATGACGTCTCCTGCCGCCGTGATGGCGTTTTCCCCAATACAGTGGCGGACCATGCGGATGGCTTCGCGGACCGATTGATGCGCCGCGGCGTCGTCCTTGTCGGGCCAGAGCAGGCCGATCAGCTGCTCGCGCGTACAGCGATGCTTCGGCGCCCGCGCGAGGTATAGCAACAGTCCGATGTTCTTTTTCCACAGCAGCTCAGAGGGCGGGGCGGCGCCGTCCAGCGTAACGTCGAGCGTGCCCAGCGTGTGGAGACGGATCATCGGGATGCACAGCGCAGCTCACGCGCGCGGGCGCGGGCCGTGTCGGCGCGAAGGCCGTACGGCGCCGGAGCCCCCGACCAGTTCCGGATCACTCCGGCGTAGGCAACACAGGCTTCGTCGCGTCGCGGAGGCTTCGCGCTATCGAAGAGGCGGGCGAGGCGCCAGCGCGCCAGCGTTCCGAATGCCCAGTCTACCTCTGCGGCCTGGGGTCGCTCGGTCGGCAGGCCGACGAGGTCCAGATGTTCGAACCAGATCAACTCCGCCTTGGCGCCGTCGATATCTCCGAGCTGCGCGCGCCACGCCGCGCGCTGGAGATGCACCACGGCGCGGTAGAATGGCTCGCCGCTCCGCGCCACGGAGTCGACATTGATCTTGTCGAGCAGCCTGAGCGCTGCCCGGGTCTGCCCTGCCGTGGCGAGGGACTCGGCCGTCACGGGGAGTCGCCATTCCCGTTGGGCGCTGGTGGGTAGCCGCGAGTGGTGTTCCAGCAGGCTGCTCACCCACATTGCGCGATGATGCACTCCCTCGTTGGCGCTCAACAGCCACTGCATCAGACCAGTCCTGGCATCCTCAACCGGGACGCTCCCGGAGTCCAGCACTGCGAGCGCCGCCTGGAGCTCGACGGGGAAGAAATCGAGCTCCGGTTGAGGTGGGAACGCCGCGAGCTGCTTGGACAGTGTTCGCGCGCTGTCGATCCGACCGAGAGCCACCGCGCCGAGAGTTTGGGCGACGAGCCCCGAGCGCTGTAGGTCGCGTGAGCTTGTCTGCGCGAGCATCTCGCCGAGCGTGACGGCCCCTCGCGGCACGTCGAAGGTGGGGAGAATCCGGGGCCCTGCGGCGAAGTCCGGGCCGCTCTGGACTGCGCGACTGCTCGTCGCCGTGATTCTGCGCGCCATGGTATCGGGATCGAACCGCCAGGCAAAACCGACTTCGAGCAATGCTCGCATCTCGAGCGAGAGTGCGTCAGGCGCCGCGCTATGGCTCTTCAATGAATCGAGCGCGTTCGCCGCGGCGGCCGAGTCACCTTCAGCCGTGGCGACCCAGGCGAGGTGCTCCCATGCCGGCCCGAAGTCCGGTCGCAGTGTCGCGGCTCGCTCGAAAGCGGGCATCGATTCGGAACGCCGGTGCCCCACGAGCGGACCGCGATGGAACAGCTCGTCGCCGAGCTGGAACCACCCGAGAAAGAACTTCGGGTCGTCTTGCGTGACGGCACTCAGCGTATCGAGGCGCGCGGGCTCGGGAAGCTGGGTCGCGCGAATGAAACGCCGATAAGGCGCCGGCAGCGAGTCGGCGTGTAGGCGATAGCGCTTCACGCGATCAGGATCGGGCTCGGCACTCAGCCAGCGTCCGACGTCCGTGATGCGCCAGGAGCAAAGCCAGCAGGTGCGATCGGCCTGCTCGGCACGCCGGTACGCCGTGTCCGCCTTCGCCCACTGTGCCTGCGCGACGTATTCCTCGCCTTCCAGAAAGTCAATCAGTCCTTCCGTGGTGTGGGGGAGTGCGCGCGCCGGAAGTGAAGCCGCGATCGGGCTGCGGCTGGCCCACAAACCGAGCGCGATCTGATAACTGAGCGAATCCCGCAGCGTCGGCCAACGCGCGAGACGAACACGGAACTGGGCTGGCGGAATTCCCCCGGCCAACCGTAACCTCAGATTGTCGCCAGTGACCGTCAGTAGGCCCCGCACGCGCACCGATCCGCCAGAGTCAACGAACGGGATGTGCGATCCAAGGTCGGATCGAACCATACGCCGCAGTGAATCGGCAACGTACCGGCGATCGGTCGGACCGTCGTACTCGATGGCGAGTGCAACACCTGGAGTGGGTGATGGTGGCGGCGGTGGGGGCACGGTGTGCTTGTCCCGTTTCCCGTCCCAGGGTTTCCAAATCAGCACGACTGTAGCGACAGCCAACAGGGCTCCCGCTGCGGCAATTGGTTTCCAAATCGATGGGCGCTCGGCGGGCTCTCGAGCGAGCGGCTGCCGGGCCTCGAGCGCATTTTCGAGCGCCTGCCGAAATGCCTGGGCATCGGCCCAACGATCCTCCGGCTTTTCCTCGACCGCGCGACGGAGGACCGAAGCAACGGGCTCCGGGATGCCGGTCCAATCGATGTGCGGCCACTGCTCGTGATAGGGGCGTCCCGCCACCGCCTCGTATAGCGAAACTCCGGTCGCGTAGACATCGGTGCGCGGAGTGATCGGCCCTCCGTGCAGCTGCTCGGGTGCCATGTA
>DASZNX010000294.1:0-2728 GCA_035551075.1 Gemmatimonadales bacterium
CCCCCAGGATGATCATCGTGTTGATGCCGACGACGCGCGCGTGGCTGTCGACGAGCGGTCCGCCCGAGTTGCCCGGGTTCAGCGCAACGTCCGTCTGCAGGATGGGATCGATGAGCCGACCATCCTGCGCGCGCATGCTGCGGGCGAGCGCGCTGACCACGCCGGCCGAGACGGTGTTGCTGAAGCCGAGCGGATTGCCGATCGCGACCACCAGCTGGCCGACGCGGAGCGAGGCCGAGGAGCCGAGCTCGGCGTGCGGCAGGTGCGCGCCTTCGATGCGGATGACGGCCAGATCCGTCGCCGGATCGGTGCCGACCAGCGTCGCCGCGTGCTCCGACCCATCCGTGAGCGTCACGCGCATCTCGCGCACGCCCGCCACCACGTGTGCGTTCGTCAGGATGTAGCCGTCGGGCGTGAAGATGACGCCCGAACCGCCGCCCGCCCGGCCGCGAGCGCCGCGCACCGTGACTCCGACCACCGCGGGACCGACCTTCTCGACCACGTGGACGACCGCTTTCGAGTACGCATCCAGCAGCTCTATGTCGGCGGGCGCGGGGACGGGGACCGGGGTATTTCCCGGCGCGTGCACCACCGGATCGTCGACGAGCTGCAAAGGGAATTCTTTCCGCAGAGTCGCCATGACCGCGGAACGTGCGCACCGCGAACGCCGTGTCAAGCAAATCGAGCAAGTGCTTGGCGCATCTCGGACGTGAAACGCGGCGCCGCGAATCGTTCCGCGTTTGCGTGGATCAAATCAGGATCGGCGCCAGGTGCGAAGGCATCCATCGCGCGCACTCCTTCCAGCAGTGACTCGACGGACAGCTCGTCGAAGAAGAGGCCCGTCTTTCCCGGCAGCACCGTTTCCAAAGCGCCGCCCCGGCCGAGCGCAAGAACGGGCCGTCCCGCCGCCTGCGCCTCCACCGGGGCAATGCCGAAGTCCTCTTCGCCGGGCAAGAGAAAGAACGAGGCGCGCGCATAGAGCTGCGGCAGCTCGTCGTGCGCGATGGCGCCGAGAAACTGGATCGAAGGACCCGCTTCCCGTTGCAGGCGGCCCAGCTCGGGACCGTCGCCGGCGACGAGAAGCCGTCGTCCCAGTCGCGTGAACGCGCGCACGGCGAGCTCGATACGCTTGTACGGAACCAGCGCCGAAACGATCAGTGCGTAACCGCTCGACCCGCGCTCTTCCCTGGTCAGGTCGCGCGCGGGCTGGAACCGCGACGTCTCGACGGGCGGATGGATGACCGCATCCGCCGCTCGTCCCCAGACGCGGCGCATCCGGTCCGAGACGAAGTGGCTGTTCGCGATGAGCGCGTGTGCGCGCGCGGTGGAGCGGACGTCCCAGCGCCGCAGCGACGGCGCGACGAGGTGCGCGGCCAGCCGCGTGATCGGACCAGCGCGGCCTGGACCGAAGTACGCCTCGAACTGATCCCAGACGTACCGCATCGGCGTGTGGATGTACGCGACGTGTCGCGCGCCGTTCGCCGGCTTGCAGCCTTTCGCGACGGCATGGCTCGTCGAGATGACGAGGTCGTAGCCGCGCAAGTCGAGCGACTCGATGGCGAGCGGAAAAAGCGGCAGGAAATGCCGGTACCGCCGCTCCGCACCCGGCAGCCGCTGCAGGAAGCTCGTGCTGATGGGGCGCGACTCGATGATCGGACCGCAACTCCCGCGTACGTGCACGAGCGTGAAGATGTTCGCGGCGGGATACATCTCGCAGATGGCCTGCAGAACGCGTTCCCCGCCGCGCAGACCGGTCAGCCAGTCATGCACGAGCGCAACGCGGCTCAATGAACCGCCTCGCGGTACGTGTCGAGGTGCGCGGCCGCGCATCGTGCCCAGGTGAACTGCGCGGCGCGCTCGGGGCCCTTGTGCCTCAAGTCGCTGCGCAGATCGAGGTCTTCGAGGATCCGTGCAAGCGCGGCGCCCAACGCGTCCGGGTCGCCGCGGGCGAAGTGCAGCGCACATCCGCCGGCCACCTCGACGAGCGCTGGATCGTCGCTCGCGACGCTCGGGACGCCGCAGGCGAGCGCCTCGACCAGCGGCAGTCCGAATCCCTCGTAGCGGGACGGGTAGCAGAACGCCGCCGCTCCTCGCAGAAGCGGAGGCAGCTCGTCATCGCGCACGTATCCGAGCAGCACTGCGTCCTCGAGGCCGGCTGGATCGAGCCGCTGCAACGGTCCTGCGAGCACCAGAGCGTATTCGCGCCGCAAACGCTCGGGCAGCGCGCGCCACGCCTCGAGCAGCGTGTCGAGTCCCTTCCGCGGCCCCAGCGCGCCGATGTAGAGCAGGTAACGGCCTGGCGCGGGACTCGCGGTCGGTCCGATCGGGCTGAACCGTTCGCTCACCCCGTACGGAATGGTGTGGACGCGATCGCGCGAGACGCCGAGCCTCTCGACGACCTGGGCGGCAATTGCTTCCGTCGGCGTGATCACGCGGGCAGCGCGGCGGGCGTGCAGGCGCAGCGCGGGAGCGAAGTGACGGACGCGCGCGGGCTCCTCGGTCTGCGGCACGATGATCGTCGACAGATCGTGCACGGTCAGTACCACCGGGCCGCTGAACGGCGGCGCGGCGTGGTTCGTCTCGTGGTACACGGTCATCCCCCGGCGTTGCTCGGAGACGAGCACCGCGGCGCGCGCGGCATCGGCCATGGCGTACGCGGCGGGAAGCCGCTTCGCCGCGGCCCGGGCGAAGGCGAACGCCCGGGCGGCGATCCCGGTCGGGCTACGGA
>DASZNX010000295.1:0-2765 GCA_035551075.1 Gemmatimonadales bacterium
CACGATCACCGTGTCAGCCGGATTGCCCGGCGCGAGCCCGCAAACAATGGCGGCCGCGGTCGCTACACCGCTCGAGAAACAGTTCTCGACCATCGCGGGACTCGACGCGATGACGTCGTCGAGCACCATGGGCAGCACCAACATCACCCTGCAATTCACCCTGGCGCGTGACATCGATGCGGCCGCGCAGGACGTCCAAGCTGCCATTTCGAAAACGCTGCGCCAGCTGCCGCCCGGTATTCAGCCGCCATCGTACAACAAGTCGAATCCGGCCGACTCGCCGATCCTCTATCTCGCGTTGACGTCGAGCACCATGCCGCTGCCGGCGCTCGACGAGTACGCCGAGACGTTCCTCGCCCAGCGGCTGTCGACGGTGAACGGCGTTGCGCAGGTGCAGGTCTTCGGGTCGGCAAAGTACGCGGTCCGTATCCAGGTCGATCCGAACGCGCTCGCGTCTCGCGGCATTGGACTCGACGAAGTCACGGCTGCGGTCTCCGCGGGGAACCCGAATCTTCCGACTGGCACGTTGTGGGGGCCGCAGCGCGCCTACACCGTGCTCGCCGATGGCTCGATTTCGAGTGCCCCCGAGTTTCGCAAGCTCGCCGTGACGTATCAGAACGGGGCGCCGGTGCGGCTCGAGGACGTCGCCCGTGTGCTGGACGACGTTCAGGATTCGCGCAACGCCAGCTGGTACGACGGCAAACGCGCGATCGTGCTGGCGATCCAGCGGCAACCCGGGACGAACACCGTGCAAGTCGCGGACGCGGTGAAAGCGACGGTGGCGTCACTCGGCGGGCAGCTTCCCGCATCCGTCGCAGTCAACACGCTCTACGACCGGTCCGTCTCGATCCGTCAGTCGGTCAATGACGTCCAGCTGACCCTGCTGATCACCCTGGTCCTCGTTGTCCTGGTGATCTTCCTGTTCCTGAAGAATCTCTCCGCGACCGTGATCCCGAGCCTCGCGTTGCCGTTTTCCATCATCGGCACGTTCTCGGTGATGTATTTGATGGGCTACAGTCTGGACAACCTCTCGTTGATGGCGCTGACGTTGTCGGTGGGATTCGTCGTCGACGACGCAATCGTGATGCTCGAAAACATCGTGCGCCACATGGAGCAAGGGAAACGCCCCATGCAGGCAGCGCTCGACGGGGCCCGCGAAATCGGCTTCACGATTCTCTCGATGACGCTCTCCCTGACCGCGGTCTTCATTCCGGTGCTGCTGATGGGCGGGATTCTCGGCCGCCTGTTCCACGAATTCGCCGTCACGATCGGCGTCGCCATTCTCGTCTCCGGGTTCGTGTCGCTCACGCTGACTCCGATGCTCGGCAGCCGGTTTCTGCGTCCGCCCAAGGAAGAGAAACACGGGCGTTTCTACGAGCGGTCCGAGCGCATCTATCAGCGCGCGCTGGCGTGGTACGAGCGATCGCTGGCCTGGGTCATGGACCGCCGCGGGCTCGCGATGCTGTTTTCGCTGTTCATCCTGATCGGCACGCTCGTACTCTTCAAACTGGTGCCGAGTGGATTCATTCCCACCGAAGACCAGGGACAAATCCAGGCCACGACCGAAACGCTGGAAGGCACGTCTTTCGAGAACATGCGCGATCACCAGCTCGCGGTCGCGGACATCGTGGGACACGATCCCAACGTCGCACACTACATGTCTGTCGTGGGCGGCGGCACGATGAATCAGGGACGGCTGAGCATTCGCCTCAAGCCACGCGGCGATCGTCTGCCTGCGGACGAGATCGTGCGGGAGCTCGCTCCGAAACTCAACAGTGTCCCCGGCATTCGCACCTATCTCTCGCTGCCGCCCGCGATCCGCATCGGCGGACGGCCGACCAAGACCCAGTATCAATTCACTCTTCAGAGCGCCGACATCGACGCGCTGTACGACAATGCGGCGAAGCTCGAGCGAGTGCTGCGCGGCATTCCGTCCCTGGCGGATGTCACGACCGACCTGCAGATCAAGAATCCGCAGGTCAGCGTCCGCATCGATCGCGATCGGGCGACCAGCCTGGGCGTCAGCGTTCAACAGATCGAGCAGGCGCTGTATGACGCGTACGGCTCGCGGCAAGTCTCGACGATCTACACGCCGAACAACCAGTACTGGGTAATTCTCGAGCTCCTGCCCGAATATCAGCGCGATCCGGACGCGCTGAAGCTGCTCTACTTGCGCTCGGCGAAGGGGAATCTCGTACCGCTCACCTCGGTGGCGTCGGCGACCAATGACGTCGGTCCGTTGAGCGTGAACCACAGCGGCCAGCTGCCTTCTGTGACGCTGTCGTTCAACCTCCCGCCCCGCGTATCACTGGGGACCGCGGTCAACGACGTGGAGAAGGCGGCCCGCCAGACACTGCCCTCGACGATCAGCACCGGATTTTCGGGGACGGCGCAGGCGTTCCAGTCCAGCCAGCAGGGGCTCATCTTCTTGCTGATTCTCGCCATTGTCGTGATCTACATCGTGCTCGGAATTCTCTACGAAAGCTTCATTCATCCGCTGACGATCCTGTCGGGCCTACCCTTCGCTGGCTTCGGCGCGCTCCTGACACTGCTCATCTTCCGCACCGAGCTCAGCATTTATGCGTTCGTCGGGATCATCATGCTGGTCGGTCTCGTCAAGAAGAATGCGATCATGATGATCGACTTCGCGCTGGAAGCGGAGCGCGGCCAGGGCAAATCGCCGCGTGACTCGATCATCGAGGCCGCCAGCGTGCGGTTCCGCCCGATCATGATGACGACGATGGCGGCGCTGATGGGGACGCTAC
>DASZNX010000296.1:0-5371 GCA_035551075.1 Gemmatimonadales bacterium
ATCGCGAAAGTCTCGCAGGGTACTGCCACACTCGGGGCAGCGAACGGCATCGGCCCCCGCAGGGACCAGTGCCCCCGCGCCCCCGCCCTTCCCGAGCGCGCCCAGGAAGTTGCCAAGCGGACTCTTGAGCACCGCGCCGCCCGTCTCGACTCCTTTGAGCTGCGCGCACTGCTCGCAGAGATGGAGCGTGACCTTGGAGTCATGCTCCACCTGCGTCAGGTTAATGATCGCGTCGCGTTCCTTGCAGTTATCGCACAGCATCAGGGTATCGCGTCGACCGAGCTCACCGTCGCGAGCCGGCCGTCCTCCAGAAGAAGCACCCGATCCGCCCGCCCGGCGAGCTGGCGATTGTGCGTGACCACAACCACCGCGGTCTCGTACTCGCGGGCCAGGCGAAAGAAGATCTCATGCAACCGTTCCGCGTTCGCGTGGTCGAGGTTGCCAGAAGGCTCGTCGGCCAGTACGACGTTCGGATCGTGGACGAGCGCGCGGGCCACGGCGCACCGCTGCTGCTCGCCACCCGACAGCTCCGCCGGCCGGTGGCTCATCCGCCCCGCGAGCCCCACGTCCGAGAGGACCTCTTCGCCCCGCGAGCGCGCTTTGCGCGGCGACGTACCGCCGATCAGGAGGGGCATCATCACGTTCTCGAGCGCCGAAAACTCGCGCAGCAGGTGATGAAACTGGAACACGAATCCCAGTTTCCGGTTCCGCAGTTCCGCCGCGCCGCGCGCATCCAGGTCCGCGTAGCGCGAGCCATCCAGCCAAATATCGCCGCTGGTCGCGGTATCGAGTGCACCGAGCAAATGCAGCAACGTGCTTTTTCCCGCGCCCGACGACCCGACAATGGCGACGAACTCCCCGCGGCGGACTTCCACGTCCACCCCGCGCAGCACCTCGAGCGGCTGGCCGTCGCCGCCTGCGAAGACCTTGCGGATGCCCCGAGCCACGAGCAGCGCGTTCATTCGTACCGAATGGCGCGGACCGGCTCGAGACGAGCGGCCTGCACGCTGGGATAGAGGGGAGCCAGCGTCGCGATGACGAGACTCGCCGCCACGACCGCCAGCGCGTCGAGCGGGTTCGTCAACACCGGGAGGTGATCGATAAAGTAAATCGAGGGGTCGATCGGAATCAGGTGCCCGCGGTTTACACTGGTTCCCACGATCAACCCCAGAACGGTCCCCAGCACCGTTCCCGCCAAGCCGATGAACACGCCCTGCACGAGGAAGAGGCGCCGGATCCGGCTGCGCTGCATCCCCATCGCCAGGAGGATGCCGATTTCGCGCGTTTTGTCGCGCACGACCATCGTCAGCGTGCCCACGACGTTGAACGCGGCGACCACACAGATCAGAAACACGACGAGTCCCATGGCGAGCTTTTCGAGCTTCAGCGCCGAGAAGAGCGAACGGTTTTGCAGCTGCCAGTCGAGCGCACGATACGGATACCCGAGCTGGCTCTCGAGTTGCTGCGCGAACACATTCGCCTGCTCGGGATTGGCAAGCCGCACCTCGAGCCCCGTGACCGCATTGCCGAGTCCCGCGAACTCCTGCGCGTTCTCACGCCGCATGACGACATAGCTGTTGTCGTAATCGTACATCCCCGTCTCGAAGAGACCCGTGACCTCGTACCGGCGATACTTTGGGACGAAGGCGCCGAGGCTCCGATTGAACTGCGAACCGGCCGGCGCGACCATCGTCACGATGTCGCCGGGGTACGCGGAGAGCTTGGTCGCGAGGCGCGTGCCGATGGCGATGCCCCCTTCCACGCCCGGCTGCGTGGTGTGGAAGGTCAGGTCCCCCTTGGTGAAGTAGCGCGGTAGACTCGTCACCGCGCGCGTGCCGGTATCGGACTCCACGCCGATCACCGCCACGCCCTCGGCATAATCGTGACCGGCCGAAATGAGCCCCTGGGTGAGCACGAAGGGCGCGGCCGCGACCACACCCGGCGTGCGCTGCACCTTGGAAAGGATAGTGCCCCAATCATCGAGCCGGAGACCTTCACCGTAGGTCAGGACGCGGAGATGCGGATTGACCACGAGGATCTTCTCGCGCAGATCGTTTTGCATCCCGTTCATCACGCCCAGGACGATCACGAGCGCCATGACGCCGACCGTAACGCCTCCGACGGCAATCACGGTGATTAAGGAAAGCAACCGCGACGAGCGGCGGCTGCGGAGATAGCGCATTGCGATACGCAGGTCGAGCCAATTCGGCCAGTTCGTGACCAGCACGGCGAGCGCCGCGACGGCCGCGGCGAGCAGCAGCACCTTGAGCACGACGAGGATCGCGGGCATCACTCGGGCCGGAGCATGGGAAAGAGAATGACGTCGCGGATGCTCGTCTGATCGGCAAGGATCATCGTCAGGCGATCGACGCCGAGTCCCACACCGCCCGCCGGGGGCATACCGTACTCGAGCGCGCGCAGGTAGTCCTCATCGAGCTGCTGCGCCTCGGCATCGCCCGCGGCCCGAAAGCCGGCTTGCTGCTCGAAGCGGCGCCGCTGCTCATCGGGGTCATTCAGCTCGCTGAACGCGTTGGCGAGCTCGCGGTGCTGCACGAACAGCTCCCAGCGCTCGACTTTGGTGGGATCGCCGCGCTTCGGCTTGGCCAGCGGGGACAGCTCGAGCGGATAGTCGAACACGAAGGTCGGTTGTATGAGCTTTGGCTCGACGAAGGTCTTGAAGACTTCGTCGACGAGTTTCGGACCGCTCAGCTTCTCCGTATCCGCGACGTTGTGGCGCTGGAGCAGCTTCCGCAGCTCGGCGTCACTGGTACGCGCGAGATCGATGCTGGCGTGCTCGCGCACCAGCCCGAAATAGTCTTTGCGCGCAAACGGGCGCTCGAACGAGAGCGTCGCGCCGTGGCGCTCGAGCACCCGGCTGTTGAACAGATCGAGCACGAGGCTCGACAGCATCGCTTCGGTCAGCTCGGCCATGTCATTGTAGTCGGCGTATGCCTGGTACCACTCCGCCATCGTGAACTCGGGGTTGTGAAAGCGCGACAACCCCTCGTTGCGGAAGTCGTGTCCGATCTCATACACCTTCTCGAGACCTCCGACGATGCACCGCTTCAGGTAGAGCTCGTCGGCGATGCGCAGATAGAACGTCGCATCGAGCGCCTCGTAATGCGTCTTGAACGGCAATGCCGTTGCGCCTCCGTACAGGGGCTGCAGCACCGGGGTCTCGACCTCCAAATACCCCTGGCCGTCGAGGAACGCCCGGATTCCTTGTACGATGCGTGTGCGGAGCCGGAATACCTCGCGCACCTCGGCGTGCACCGCGAGATCGGCATAGCGCTGGCGATAGCGTAATTCCGGGTCGCTCAACTCGCCGTGTTTTATGCCACTCGCGTCTTCCTTGCCGAGGGGCAGAGGCCGCAACGCCTTGGCGAGCAGTGTGACTTGCGCCACGCGCAGCGTGATTTCTCCGGTGCGCGTCTTCATGAGGCGGCCGGAGACACCGATGTGATCCCCGAGGTCGAGCAGCTCAATCAGGCCGTAGACGTCGGGCCCCAATTCGTCGCCCTTGAAGTAGAGCTGGATCTTGCCGCTGGCGTCCTCCAGATGCGCGAACGTGGTCTTGCCATGCGGCCGCAGCGCCACGAGGCGTCCCGCGAGGGCGTACGGCGTCGCGTCGGTGTCGTCCCGATAGGCCCCGAGCGCCTGCCGCGCGGTCGCACTCCGCTCGAAGCGATAGGCGAACGGCGCGACGCCACGCTCCATGAGCTCTTTCAACTTCTCGCGACGCGCGGCTTCGACGAAACCGGTCATGTTACGCGGCCTTGCTGCCGAAGCGCTTGAGGAACGCCTCGATGAACGGATCGAGATCGCCGTCCATGACCTTCTGCACGTCGCTGACTTTCAGTTCGGTGCGGTGGTCGTTCACCATCGTATAGGGCTGGAATACGTATGACCGAATTTGATTGCCCCACGCGATGTCGGTCTTCTGCTTGTCCACCTCGGCCTTCTTGGCTTCGCGCTCCGCGACAGCGCGCTCGTACAGCCGCGCTTTGAGCATCTTCATCGCCGTCGCCTTGTTCTTGCCCTGACTGCGCTCCTGCTGGCAGGATACGACAATCCCGGTCGGAAGATGTGTGATCCGCACCGCAGACGACGTCTTGTTGACATGCTGCCCGCCCTTGCCCGAAGCGCGGAACACGTCGATCCGCAGATCATCGTCCTTGATCTCGATTTCGATTTCGTCGTCCACTTCAGGATAGACGAACACAGACGCGAACGAGGTGTGCCGGCGCGATTGCGAATCGAACGGCGAAATCCGCACGAGACGATGCACGCCCTTTTCCGCCTTGAGCAGGCCGAAGGCATACTGACCGCGAATCTCGATCTCGGCGGACTTGATGCCGGCTTCCTCACCGGGGAGGATGTCGAGCACGTTCACGGCGAAGCCGTGCCGCTCCGCCCAGCGCGTGTACATGCGAACGAGCATCTCGGCCCAGTCCTGGGATTCCGTCCCGCCCGCACCCGGATGAATCGTGAGCAGCGCATCGCGGGCATCATCGGGTCCCTGCAGCATGTTCTGCATCTCGAGGGCTTCGAGCCGGCCGGCGATTTCGTCGGCCTCGGTTTCGAGCGAGCGTTGCATGGCGAGATCGATGTGGGAGTCGGCTTCCAGCAGCTCGTTCAGCTCTCGCGCCTCGTCCACGCGCTTGCGCAGCGCCTTATAGGGCTCGAGCCATCCCTTCAACGATTTGACTTCGGCAACCGTCTGGCGGGCGCGCTCGGAATCGGCCCACAACGAGCCGTCGGCCATTTTCTGCTCCAGCTCCGCGAGGCGCGCGGCTTTCCCCTCGACGTCAAAGAAAGCCCCGGAGCTCGGTGAGGCGTCGATCGAAATCCTGAAACCGTTCCGCTAGGGCCACACACACTCCTTAGA
Source organism: Gemmatimonadales bacterium (assembly GCA_035551075.1). Taxonomy (GTDB): domain Bacteria; phylum Gemmatimonadota; class Gemmatimonadetes; order Gemmatimonadales; family GWC2-71-9; genus 20CM-2-65-7. The sequence goes on from DASZNX010000296.1 coordinate 4,889, forward strand.
AAAGCTTCTTGCCACCCGCAAGAATTTCGTTCAGCGCCTCGGTCCAGAACGGCGTACTCTGCGCCATGTCCTGACCAACCTGGTCGACGTACTCCTGCCAGCTCTTGTCGATCTCGTCCTTGAAGAGCTGCGCCAGCGTGCCGTCACGAATGCCTTGCTGCCGTTTCTCGGGATGATATACGAGCATGTCCGAGATCAACGCGCGCGCCAGGCGCCGAGCCTTCTGCTTTGGGTCCTGAACCATAAACGGATTCACCGGGCGCAGCGGGCCCGTGTTGCGCTTCCCCGCTCCTGCCCCCGGCGCGGATGGTGACGAAGGCACTGGAGGCGCAGTGGACGAAACCGGTGTGGGCGAACGCGGTGCGGCAACCGGTGGCGGCTGGACACGCGGCGGCGATTGCGGCACCGCCGCAGACACCGGCAACGGTGCTGGTGCCGGCGAGGGAGGCGGGAGCGGGGGCGGCACCGGCGTCGGCGCCGGAG
>DASZNX010000297.1:0-3651 GCA_035551075.1 Gemmatimonadales bacterium
CCCTTGTACCAATTCGCGCGTCCATCGCTCGCGACGACAGTGCCAATCAGCACCGTGAGAAAGAGCGCGCCCAGCTCGGCGCGATGAAACGCCAGTGTGAGCGGTTGCGGCGCTATTAGCCAGCTGAGCAGGACCAGTAGGGGCGCGACAAACAGCGCGATCTGAATCGAGCTCCCTAGGGCGATGCCGAGGCTCAGGTCCATTTTGTTCTTGCGGCCCGCCACGATGGCGGAGAGACTCTCCGCGGCCCCGCCGACGACGGCCACGAGCACGAGGCCGATGAATGCCTGCGACATGCCCAGCGATTTTCCCGTTCCCTCGGCGGCGCCGACCAGGATCTCACTCATCCAGGCCGCCAACACCGACGCGGCCACAAGACTGCCGATGGCGCGAGGCACGCTCCAGACCGGACCTGCATGGTGCTCGCCCTTGCCCCCTTCGCTCTTGAAGAGCTGAGAGTGGGTCTTGAGCATGAAGAGGAGATACAGGCCGTAGGTCACGAGCAGGAGAATCGCCAGCGCCGTATTCAAGCTCAGGACGTGCGGGGTGAACTGCGCGTCGGAGAAATAGCTCTCGAACGCGCCGGGCACGATCAGCGTGATCACGGCGAGTAGCATCATCGAGCTGTAAACGCGCGACGCATCCGCGTTGTACCGCTGATCCTTGTGCCGCAGTCCGCCAAGCAGCATGGCGACGCCCAGCGCCAGGAGCAGGTTGCCGAGAATCGCGCCGATGATCGACGCGCGCACGAGGTCTACGAGTCCCGCTTTCAAGGCGACCGTTGCAATAATCAGCTCGGGGGCATTCCCGAACGTCGCGTTCAAGAGGCCGCCGACGGCGTCGCCGGTGCGGGTCGCGATCTGCTCTGTCGAGTGGACGATCAAACTGGCGATGGGGACGATGGCGAGCGCCGCAGAAAAAAAGATGAGCGGCGGCGTCGCGTGAGCGCCTTCGAGTACCAGGGTGACCGGAATGAACGCGAACAGCCAGTTGATCGAGGGCTTGAACGACACCCGACGGGGCGGGCTGGCCGCGCGCGCACCGCGGGGAGCGAGGACCTCACTCGTTGTCATCGGGCTAAGTGTGCGACCGATCGGCGGATGGCGCAGTTAGCCTTTTGGGAAGTAAGCGCCGAAGGGTATTCGCCCCGTTGCGGGACGGTACGCACACCGGGAGCAATCGCGCACAACTGCGCCGTCAAATATTGCAGAGCGCTCCATCAGGAGGGACCTGTGATCAGACTCAACCGCAGAACGCTTTGCGTGGTCGGCGCCGTAACACTCGCGGCGTGCGACGGCGGTAGCGGACCGGAAGCGGCGCTACGGCCGAGCTATGCCATGGGGGCCGATGAATCGCACACCATCGTCGTGAATCCCAATGCCAAGGGCAATGGTGTCGCGGCAACGATTCAGGAGGGCATCAATCGAGTAGCGCCCGGCGGGCAAGTGCTGGTGAAACCTGGGACATACGACGAGACACTCGTGATCGACAAGGGATTGACGCTGGAAGCGATTGGGGAGGGAAACGGCGCGGTCATTATCGCGCCGAGTGCGACAGCTGCGAACGTGGTCGATGTCACGACGACGGAGCCGGTCACAATCCGTGATGTGACGATCCAGTACACCGGTGCGAACGGAATCCGCGGATTCGGCACGGTCGATCTCACGGTCGAGAATGTCAGCGTTAGCGATCTCAATCCACCAGGAGCGGGCAATCTCATCGCGGTGTTCGATGACGAAACGGATCCAGGCCGGGCGCGCGTCGCAGTGCGACACAGTGTCCTCGATGGCGGCGTCAACGACGGCACTCCGCCCCTGCCGCAGGTCTTCGGCCTGCGCGTGCAGGGCGATGTCGACGCCGTATTCGAGGGAAACGAGATCCGCCGCGCCGGAGGGGCGTGCATCTTCGTGGTGACGCGCGGGGATTTGGGCGGCGCGACGAACGCCGACATCCTCGGCAACCAGCTCGACCTGTGCCATCCCACAGGCCGCGTTGGTTCAATTCTCATCGGACCGATCGCGGGAAATCTTCCCTCAGCCGACCGACCAGTGACCGCGACCGGCGTGGTGAACATCATCGGCAATGTGATTCACAACAGCGTCGGCTCGTGTTTGCCGGGAACCGCGATCGACTTCGAGGTCGGCAGCGGCCGGATCGAGCACAACGAAATCAGCCGCGTCGTTCAACCGTGCGCGGTGCCCACGCCCCGCAACCTGCAGGGTGCGATCTGGCTGGGGCGCAGACAACATCCGCTATTCCCCGCGGTGAATGTCAGCGTGCGCTTCAACGACATCGTCGGGAATGCGTTTGCCGGGCTTCGAATTGGCCCAAATCAGACGATCGCCATCGACGCGTCGTGCAACTATTGGGGCGCGGCTGACGGTCCATCGGGCATTGGTTCGGGGAGTGGTGATGCGGTCGTCGTCGAAGCGGGAAGCGCGAGCACGGGACCGGGGGGCGCCGCGCCAGTCTTTGTGCCCTTCGCGGCGGCTCCGATTGCAAACACTGCGGCGACGAGCTGCGACTGATGCTCCGGAAAAAAAAGGAAGCCCGCTCCGGTGCAATGGAGTGGGCTTCGCTCTGTGACGCCGGCGGCGGCCTACTCTCCCGCCCCTCGCAGGGACAGTACCATCGGCGCTGACAGGCTTACGAAGCCCGCCGTGATGGGCCGAGGCGGGCCTATGGATTTGCCGGTATTGTGATCCGCCTCGGCCTGATTCATGTTGTCTCACGCCCTACGCACCGGGAGGGTTCGTGGACACTCCCCAGTGGGCTCGCGTCAAGGGCGACACCAACTGCCGCATTCGTCGCGGGGCCTGGTATCAGGTCCTGCGCCTCACGCCCGACGCCGCGATCCTCGCGGTCGGTCAGCGCTCGCTGAGCGTGCCGCGCGAGCTGCTGCAGATCGAGCCGTTCCGCCCTCATGTCTGGTCCGTCGTCTCTCGACCCTACGATGCGATCGATCTCCCCATTGCCTGGGGGTCACGTTACGGCGTTTGCCCCCGGTGCCAAGCGCGGATGCCGCTACAACGCGAGCAGCGGCAGTTGCAATGCGCGCGCTGCGGAAACACCCAGGCAATCGACTGGAGTTAAAAAACAAATGTGCCGCCGGCGGCGGGCTACTCTCCCCCACGTCTAGAACACGTACCTGACGCTGACCTGCATCTGCGAGCACGATGGGAGGTCTCGAATCTGAAGACTCGCCGGGAGCTGGTGGCCGATAGATACCACGGCCGACGGCTCCCGCCTGGAGGCCAGGGTAACCGCGATACCCGCTCCGGAAACTGCGCCACAGCTTGGGTACGGCTGTCGGCGTGATCTTGCACCGGTACGAACGAATTTGCTCTCGTGGTCTATCGGTCGAGGTCGCATCGTTATGCATGGCGTCCGTGCGATATGATCTCGAGGATCGAGTAATCGACTTTGCAGTGCAAATCTGCGGAATGACAGAGAACTTTCCGGCACCCGCGCTCGGCAAGCAGTTGCGTGTTTGCCTGAAGGAGCTCGGGAAACAAACGCGTGGTTGAAGTTTGTCGATCGTACGCGTCTTTGTCCCGACGGAATCGAAGCGATCCGGCAGGAGTGCAACGAGCTCATCGCGATTCTCGTCGTGAGCATTCGAACTGCAACTGACAAAATGCAGAATGTCCA
>DASZNX010000298.1:0-3079 GCA_035551075.1 Gemmatimonadales bacterium
GGCGGTCATGAGCGGCAGAACGATGGCGCGTGCCGCCCAGCCCCGCAATCAGAGCGCTGCGTCGCTATACAAATCGAGTCGCCAGCCCGTTGGCGATCGCACGGCGCGCGTGAGATCGACGCGGAACAAGCCGTCGATGAAACTGACACCCGCTCCAATGCCGATCAGCGGATTGGCGAGCGAGAGGTGATCGCGTGCATCGGCGCGACCGACGTCGGTGAAGAGAACGACGCGGGCGGCGGGCCAGCGATTCGCCAGCTCTGCGCGGGCGCGCCAAAACGCATCGCCCGTGCTGGCCGCGCCGTCATAGCCGCGCAGTGTGCCGGGACCTCCGAGATACCAATAGCTCTGGATCGGGACGCGGCCCGTCGACATCCCGCCCGCCAGCTCCACACCGGTCGCGAGGCTCGGGCCGAGCGGCGCCGTCATCCGCAGTGTCGCGCTCGCGCGTCCGAAGTCGAATGTTCCGGTCGCGCCATCGATCGTGACATCGCTCGTCAGCTGGGTACGCTCCGGATCGATGCCGCGCTGCGTGCGGAACGTGACGGAGGCGCCGAGCTGATCGGCAGAGTCGGCCGTGATATTCGGTCGAAACACGTTCACGTCGTTGATGAGATTCGGGACCGAGAAGTCCGTCCGCTTGATCGCGACCCGCTGCCGCTCGGCGTAGAGGCGAAGCGAGAACTTCTGCGCCAGCGTCACGGGCGGCATGACCGTCAGCTCCGCGCCGGTCGCGCGGAAGTAATCGCCGTCGTCGCGGCCAAGAAAGAGTGCGTTGAGTGAATTACCGATGCCGAGGGATCGGGCCGTCGGATCGACCGCCGACAAGCGATAATAACCCGCTACGCGGAGCCGCGTGTTGCGCGTCTCGCGCATCACGCCACCCTGCAGGTCGAGTGTGGCGTCCGACGTCGCGATCCGCGCCGCGCCGTCGAGGGTGAGCCGGCCAAGGTCCACCTCGCCCTTCGCGCCGAGCGACAGGCCCTCGATGCGGTTGTATCGCGCCAGGCCCCAGCGCGGCGGGCGCGCGTGCAGCTGCCAGGGCGCTTGCGGCAGATCGCCCAGCCCCTTCGTCAGCTCCTCCATTTCGCCTGCCGAGATCAGCGTGTCGTTGGCGGAGCCGAACGGCGGAGGGAGCGACGTGCTGGCGAGCAAGGCGGCGGTGTCGGCCGGGATGTTGACGATGAACGCCTGGCAGTGGCCGTTTTCGCACCGGCAAGAAATTTTCTCGGTCTTCTCGCGCTCGTGACACGCCGCCCGCGCGGTCGAATCTTCGGCCGGCGTCGCCGCCGGCGGCCGGGCGGCGAGCGGCGCGCTCGTATCACCGCTGACTTCATAGTCGCCGTAGACACGTTCATACCGCATCGGCACTTGCAAGAACGAGCCAGCGGTCGCAACGGCGTCCATGGCAATGATGCGCGGCAACCACCAGTGCCCCCCCCCGGACCAGAGGCCGTAATCGATCGTGATGAACCGGACCTCGATGCGAATCGGCTTGACGAAACCCGGAATATCCTTGTCGTCCTCGTCGCTCAAATCCTGCTCGAGATCGAAGGGCCTGGCGGGGCGGATCAATGCGCGCACAACCGCGTGGGAATCTTCATCGATCCAGAACGATCCGGACATCAACACGAAGTCGAGCCGGCGCGGAATGATGATCAGCTCGCGGAGGCGGATCGTTCGCCCGTTCTGAAAAACCACCGAGCTGGAATCGCCGGACGCGAAGCGATAATCCGCTTCACTGCCGGGCGCGAGCGGATGTTTGAACTCGACGTTCTCGTTGTGGCGATGTTTGGTCGAGTCCCGCGTGCTGTCTCCTCGTGCCTCATTGCCGTTCCCGCTCCAGCCTACAGTGAGCCGATCGTTGGCGGGGTCGAACGCGTAGTCGCCGGCGTCACTCTTCAGGTCCTCGGGCAGCTGCGGCTTGGGCACCGCGGCGGGTACCGATTGGCGCGCTCCGACGACGTCGATGCGGGTCAGCGAATCGCGCCGCCAGTCGATCCGCACCGCGAGCTCACGCCGGTAGAGCATGCGGTCCCGCCGGAGCGCGCGAATGCCGACGCCGATGCGCTCGCGCATCGTGGTGCGATAGCTCGTGATGGATCGATCGATGGTTTCCCGGCGCGAACGCGCCGCCGCAACGAGGCGCCGAGCGTCGGCATCGAGATACGCACCCGCGGTGTCGCGAACTGCCCCTCCGGGATGGGGGGGGCGGGAGGGGCGGGAGGGCTGGGGGGCCTGCGCCGCGAGGACGGCGGCAACGAGCAACGGAAGCATCGCGTAGGGCTCTGTACGGACCCCGGTGAAGGATAAGATTCACGAATGATCAGCAACTACTGGCAGGTGAGTCGCGCTCCCCGCTACAGCCTGCTCCTCGCCCTCCCCCTCCTCGTCCTCTATCAGGTGCTCGCGGCGCTCACTCCGGCCGGCCCGGGCGGCATGGGCATCCGCAACGGAGCCGACGTTGCGCTCGAGTCGCTGTTCATCTGGCTCGCCGGCGCATGGGGACCGCGGCTCTTCCTCTTGTGCCTGATCGGCGCCGGCGCCTGGCTCATCGCGCGAGACATCCGTCGCAATCGCGCGAGCATTCGGCCAGTCCTGCTCGGTGCCATGCTATTCGAAGCGATCTGCCTGGCGCTCGTGTTTGGAATCGTGGTCGGCAGCCTCACGACCGCGCTGCTCGGCGGACCACCACCGGCAATGACTCCGGGATTCTCGGTTCAGCACATCCCACGTGCCACGCTGCTCATGATCTCCCTCGGCGCCGGAATCTACGAGGAGCTGCTGTTTCGCGTATTGCTCGTTGGTCTGCTTGCGTGGGCGGCCCACAAGGTGTTTGGCTGGCGGCCGCTCATCGCCGGCATTGCGGCCACCATCCTCGGCGCACTGATCTTCTCGGCTTTCCATTACATCGGCCCGTTCGGCGATCGCTGGGACATCTACTCGTTTGTGTTTCGGACCATCGCCGGGCTGTTCTTCAGCGGTCTGTATCTGGCGCGGGGCTTTGGTATAACTGCTTGGACGCATGCGCTTTATGACGTTTTGTTGGTGCTACGATAAGAGAGTGCGTGGTGCATAG
>DASZNX010000299.1:0-6692 GCA_035551075.1 Gemmatimonadales bacterium
CAGCGGGTGGTGGAGGTCGCCCGCGATCGCGCCTACCCGAAGAATTCGGTCATTCTGTTCGAAGATGACCCCGGCGACGCGCTGTATGTCGTTGCGAAAGGCCAGGTGAAAGTCGTCCTCATCGGCGAAGACGGAAGAGAAGTCATCCTCTCTGTGCTCGGCGAGGGCGAATTTTTCGGCGAGATGGCGCTCATCGATGACGAGCCCCGCTCGGCGCACGTTATCGCGATGGAAGACTCGACGCTGCTGGTCCTGCGGCGTGAGGATTTCCAGGGCATTCTCGAGCACTCCGCCGGCATCGCGCTGGCGCTGCTCCGCGAGTTGTCCCGCCGGCTGCGGCGGGTGGACGAAAAAGTGGGCAGCCTCGTCCTGCTCGACGTCCATGGACGCGTCGCCCAGCTACTGCTCGATCTCGCCGACGAAACCGATGGGCAGCGCATTACACGGCGGCTCACCCACCACACGATCGCTCAGATGATCGGCTCATCCCGCGAGACGGTATCGCGCACGATGCGGGAGCTCGTCGATAAAGGCATGATCGATGTGAGTCGCAAGGACATCGTGATACGCGATCGCAGCGCACTGGAGCAAGCAGCCGGACGGTCGTGAGGCGCGTCACGGTCTACGTCCCTTATTACCAGTAACTTAGCCCGACTTTCGGCGTGTCCAAACGCATGGCGTACACGGTGAGCTTTTGGGGAACCCGGGGAAGCATTCCAACTCCGGGGCCGACCACCGCGCGCTATGGCGGCAACACGCCGTGTGTCGCGGTGGAAGGCGCGGGCGGGCAGCTCGTCGTGCTCGACGCCGGGACCGGGATCCGGGCGCTGGGACTCGAGTTGGTGGCGAAACAGAACGGTGCGGTTCGGGTGGAAATCCTGCTCTCGCACGCGCACTGGGATCACATTCAGGGATTGCCGCACTTCAAGCCGTTTTTCGCGCCGGGGAATACCGTGCGGATTTGGGGCACGCGCCAGGGAACGGCATCGCTCGAAGCGATCCTGCGACAGCAGATGGATCCGGCCGTGTTCCCCGTTCCGCTCGATGCGCTGTCGGCGTCTTTGACCGTGCAGCAGGTGGATACGGACGAATTCTCGATCGGCGAGTTCCGCGTCCGGACGATCAAGCTGCGGCATCCCGGAACGACATTGGGATTTCGACTCACGCCCGCGAAAGCCGGCGGTCCGAGCATGGCATACGTGACGGACAACGAGCTGGGTAGCGGCGGGCAATACGACGTGCCGGGCAATTGGCGGCGCGATTTCGTGGCATTCCTCAGCGGCATCGATCTGCTGATTCACGACGCGATGTACACGCCGAAGGAGCTCGAGCAACATCGCGGGTGGGGTCACTCGACGTACGAAGAAGCCGTGAGTCTCGCCCAGGATGCCGGCTGCAAGAAGCTCGTGCTGTTCCATCACGAGCCCGAGCATGACGACAAGGAAATGGATGCGCTGCTCAGGGCGGCCCGCAAATTCGCCACATCCGGCGGCAAGGCGCTCGAGGTGGTCGCGGCGCAAGAAGGCATGAAGGTGACTCTATGACTCGAGGAGTAGCTATGCGCGCGCGTGTGCTCGTGACCGTTTTGGGCTTCATTCCGGTTCTCCTGGGGGCGCAGCAGCGCGGCCAGGATACCCGCCCCGGCATCGCCGTGCTGCCGTTCACGAACGGCGGTTCCTACGGCCAAAACAAAGAAGACTTCGATGCGTTGGAACGCGGCATCGCCGGCATGATGATCTCGGAATTGCAACGCAATCCGGCCGCCCGCGTGGTCGAACGCGAGCAGATCAACCAGCTGCTGGGCGAGCAGAACATCGGCGCGCAGGGCCGCGTGGACTCCGCGACCATCGCCAAAGTCGGTAAAGTGACCGGCGCGCGGTACATGGTCATGGGGACATTCGTGGACTTCTATGGCGACTTCCGCATCGACGTGCGCCTCGTCAACACTGAGACGACGGAAATCGTGAAGACCGAGTCGGACCGGGCCCAGCGCGATCACCTCTTCGATTTGATCCGGAATGTGTCCGAGCGGCTGATGAAGGATGCCAATCTGCCGCAGCTCGAGAAGCGGGCGAACGATCAGCGCTCGGAGCGGAAGATTCCCACCGAGGCGCTGACCTATTACTCTCGCGCCCTGCTCTATCAGGATCGCGGGCAAAAGGACAAGGCGGTGGACATGTTTACGCACGCCTTGCAGATCTTCCCCGAGTACGCTGAGGCGCAACAAGGCCTGCAGCGCGTCAAGCAGTCCTGACGGACGCACTCGACATGGCGGCGGCGTGAGATACCTCCTCCTCCACCCGCCGATGTGGCGGCCCGACTCGGTCGCGCCGGCGCTCGCGACCTCGCAGGTGGAGGCGCGAGTCGTGCAACAGCCGCGGGATCTCGCGGTCGAAGATCGTCCCACCGTGTTCCTGCTCGACGCCGAAAGCCGCTCCATCTTCCCCGTCGATGTGCTGCGGTCGTTTGTGGACGCCGGCGGGGCCATCGTCGCGCTGGCACGCGACGGTGAACACGACGTCCCCGAGGGCATGCCTACCGAATTTCTGTCAGGCTTCCTGACGCATCCCGCGAGCCCCCGTCGCCTCCTCGTCGCGATTCGCGCGGGCTTCCGCGAAGCCGCCGCGCGCGCCGAGACTGCGCGGGCGCGCGGTGAGGCCGCCCAGCGCTCGCGCGAGATCGGCGAGCTCACCCGCATCGGTGTCGCGCTCGGGACCGAACGCGATCTGAAAACCCTGCTCGATCTGATTCTGACGCAATCGCGCCGCATCACGCAGTCCGACGCGGGCAGCTTGTATCTGGTCGAGCACAGTGAAGAGGGGACGAAGCGCCTGCGCTTCCGGCTCGCGCAAACGTACTCGAAGCCCGAGGCTCCATTTGTCGAGTTCACGATCCCGGTCGATCGCACGAGCCTGGCGGGATACTGCGCGGTCACCGGCGATCCGCTCGTCATCGACGACGCCTACTTCCTGCCGCCCGACGTCGAGTACACGATCAATCGCTCGTTCGACGAGCGCTACGGCTATCGCAGCAAGTCGATGCTGGTAATCCCGATGAAGGATCACAAGAACGAGATCATCGGCGTGCTGCAGTTGATCAATCGCAAGCGCAACTTCGAAGCCGTCCTGGCATCGCCGCGAGAAGTCGATGAGCAGGTGGTGCCCTACTCGAAGCGGACGGTGGAGCTCGTGACGGCCCTCGCGGGACAGGCCGCCGTCGCCATCGAGAACAGCCAGCTCTACGAGGACATCGAGAAGCTCTTCGAAGGCTTCGTGCTGGCGGCGGTGCATGCGATCGAGCAGCGCGATCCAACCACATATGGCCATAGCGGCCGCGTAGCGGGGATGACCGTAACCCTGGCGGAGATCGTCGATCGGGCGGGCAACGGACCCTACCGCGGGATGAAATTCTCCCGCGAACAACTGAAAGAAATCCGTTACGCGGCGCTGCTCCACGATTTCGGCAAGGTCGGCGTACGCGAGCAGGTACTGGTAAAAGCCAAGAAGCTCTATCCGTCCGATCTCGGGCTCGTGCGGCACCGTCATGCGTTCATTCGGCGCACCGCGGAGCGGGAGTTCTGGCGCAAGCGCGCCGAATTCCTCGAATCCAACGGAAAAACGGGGTATGAGGGCTTCGTCAAGGAGCTCGCGGCGGCTCACAAGCAGGAGCTACAGGAGCTCGATCGTTTTCTGGAAATCGTGCTGAAGGCCAACGAGCCGACGATCCTGCCGGATGGGAGCTTCGAGGAGCTGAAGGCATGGTCGCGGCGGATGTATAACGCGCTGGACGGCGAAATGGAGCCGTTCCTGTCAGCCGACGAAATGCGCTATCTGACGATCCGCAAAGGCAGCCTCGACGATGCGGAGCGCCACGAGATCGAGAGCCACGTCACCCACACCTATCAGTTTCTGCAGCGCATCCCGTGGACGCGCGAGCTCCAACAGATCCCGATCATCGCCTACGGGCACCACGAAAAACTGGACGGCCGCGGTTATCCCCGACGCATCACCGGCGAAGCCATCCCCATCCAGACCCGCATGATGACGATCAGCGACATCTACGATGCGCTGACCGCGCAGGATCGGCCCTATAAGCGCGCCGTCTCCAGCGATCGCGCCATCGACATCATGGCTACTGAAGTCGACGAAGGCCAGCTCGACCGCGACCTGTTCAAGCTGTTTATCGACGGCAAGGTGTTTCTGTCAGGACAGCAGCAGCTTCGCCGCGACTAACAGCAGGAATACGCCGAACATTTTTCTGAGCGTGGTGTCGGCAATCGAACCCGCCAGCTGCGCACCGAAATACGCACCGATGAGCAGACCTGCCGCGACCACGGCGGCGTACGCCCAGTTGACCTGCTGGCGTTTCGCGTATTGGAGCACGCCCAGCAATCCGACGGGCAGGAGCAGCGCGGCCAGCGAGGTGCCGTGCGCGGTGTGCTGCGGCATCTTCGTGATGAACACGAGCCCGGGGATGATGACGACCGCCCCGCCGACGCCGAACAGTCCTGAAATCACGCCCGCGAGCAAGCCGAGCACCGACACCAGAGCCCACGTCATACGTTGTGTCCTTTCCCCCAGCCGCCACCGCCCGGGGTCTCGATACGGAGAATGTCACCCGCTGCGAGCCGCAGCGTGGTCTTGGAAGGAAGTGTTTCCCCATTCAGCGCGTTGAGCCCCGGCTGTCCGGCGGCGCCGCCCGCCCCTCCCGACGGTCCATGCCGGCGCCGCTCGGTGAGCAACGTCGCTTCCATCGGCGCGAGCGCTTCAAATTCGCGCACGACACCGGCGCCACCCGTCCAGGCTCCTGCTCCGCCACTCCCCGCACGCAGCGCATAGGTGCGCACCCTGAGCGGATGCTCCAGCTCCAACACTTCGATCGGTGTATTGCGCGTGTTCGACATGCCGACGTGGACACCGGATGGCCCATTCGCACCCTGACTCGCTCCCTGCCCACCGCCGATCGTCTCATAGTACGTCCAGGTCTCGCGCTGCCGGTTTCTCGGATCCTGCATCCCGCCAAACGTCACGTTGTTCATGGTGCCCTGCCCCTGAGCGGGAACGATCCAGCCGCCTTCGGCGAGCGCGCGAAAGACCGTGTCCGCGATGCGCTGCGACGTCTCGACATTGCCGGCCGCCACGGCGCTCGGCGCACGCGCGTTGACGAGGCAACCGGCCGGCGCGGTCACACGAATCGCGCGTGACACGCCACCATTCATGGGGACGTCGTCCGATAACAGCGTTCGCACGACGAACAGCACCGCCGAGCGAGTCACCGCGAGGGGGCAATTGACGTTGCCGGGTGCAGCCTCGCGAGTGCCCGTGAAATCGGCGTGGAATTTTCCCCCGTCAATCGTGACTCTCACGCGAATCGGGAGATCCTCTTCGATCACGCCGTCACTCTCCAAATAGTCCGTGGCTGTTGCGTCCACCGCGAGCGTCCGCAGACGCGCATTCGTGCGCCGCTCGGCGTAATCGAGCAGCTCGCGCGCTGCCTCCCGCAGGGCGTCCCACCCGTGCCGGCGCGCGAGCGCGCGAAGACCCTCGCCGCCCCGCTCTACCGCCGCGCGCTGCGCGGCGAGGTCACCGCGCCGCATGTCGGGGGTTCGCACATTCGCCAGCAACAGACGCTCGAGCTCCGGCCCGAAACGCGTCGGGGGGATGATGAGCCCTTCCTGATACAGCTCCCGCGCGCCTGCCGGCATGCTGCCGGCGGTCATCCCGCCGACGTCCGAGTGGTGCGCGCGCACGACGCTGTAGCCGCCCAGCGTCCCACCGACTTCAATCGCGCCGATCAGCGTGAGATCCGGCAAATGGCTGCCACCAGCATACGGATCGTTGAGCAGAAAGAGCTCGCCGGGTTTGGGATCGAGCTTCCGCACGGCTGCGACGGCGTCGGCCAGGGCGCCGAGGTGCACGGGGATGTGCGCGGCCTGCGCAATCATCTCACCATCGGCGTCGAACAAGGCTGCGGACGCGTCGCGTCGCTCGCGGATGTTGGGCGAGAGTGCGCTGTGCACGAGCACGAGTCCCATCTCTTCGGCGATCGAAGCGAATGCATGGGCCATGACTTCGAGCCCGACGGGGTCGAGCCTCATACCCGCTCCACGATCACGGCACCCGATGAGTGAACGACGCCTCGCCAGCCCGGCTCGATCAGCGCCGTGGCGTCTGGGCCCGCCAGGATCGCGGGCCCGCTCAGCGAATGCCGGCCCGCTCGCAGCTCACCCAGCGGCCAGATATCCGCCCGGACCCGCTTGCCATCGCGCGTCACAATCATGCGCCGGCCGCTACTCGCAATGCCGACTCCCACCGGCCTGCCCAATGGCCACTCCGCTGCTGTTGCTGCGCGCTCGGCCACGACCCGAACGTTCACGAGCTCGATTGATTCCCCAGCTCCTCCCACGTGCCCGTGACGCGCGCGGTGGGCTGCCTGGAACGCCGCGCCGAGCGTTGCCGGATCATCGCGCAACGCGGGTACAGTGATTTCGTAGCCTTGGCCCGCGAAACGACAGTCCACGAACCGGCCCATGGTCGCGTTCGGTAACGTCTCATCGGCGGCACAGAGCAAGGGTTCGAACGCGGCGGTAAGCGCAGCGGCGGACATGGCGGAGAGCGGACGGTGTAGCGACGCGATCAGGTCCACACGTTCCGGCGCAACCGCTAGACCGAGTGCGCTCAACACACCGGGAT
>DASZNX010000300.1:0-1946 GCA_035551075.1 Gemmatimonadales bacterium
ATCGGTCATGTCGGAGGCCGCCGCGGCACTGGATGACGGCAAGCCGCTGGTCGTCAGTGTCTCCAAGGGACTCGATCCCGATCGATTGGAACGGCCGTCCTGTGTCCTGGGTGAGGTCTTGCCACCAGGTACGGCGATCTCCGTGCTCTCCGGCCCGTCCTTCGCTGCTGAGGTGTTTCAACGCCAGCCAACCGCTGTTGTGGCCGCTGCAACGGTCCATGATGTCGCGCAACGCACGCAGCGAGTTTTTTCCACCAACTATTTCCGCGTTTACTCGCATACCGACGTGGTCGGCGTCGAGCTGGCCGGTGCGCTCAAGAACGTGATCGCCGTGGCGGCGGGCATCCTGGAAGGCCTCGGCTTGGGCTATAACCCGCGCGCTGCGTTGATCACCCGCGGACTCGCGGAAATCACGCGTCTGGGTGTGGCGCTCGGCGCGCAGCCGATGACCTTCGCAGGCCTCGCGGGGATGGGCGACCTCATTCTCACGGCCACCGGCGCCCTCTCGCGCAATCGCACCCTCGGCGTGGCGCTTGGCAAAGGACAGACGCTCGAGCAGGCGTTGGCCGGCAAGGCGGCTGTGGTCGAAGGCGTCAATACGACCCGTACCGCCGTCGCGCTGGGCGAGCGGCACGGCGTCGAGCTCCCCATCGCCCGCGAGGTCGCGAACATCCTGTTCGAGAACAAGCCGGCGCGGCAGGCGATTGCGGACCTGATGGAGCGGGAGTTGAAGGCCGAGTGACCGGCAATACCAGCGCGTCCCAACCGGTCCAGGAGTTTTTCTCCATCGGTGAGGTCTGCCAGCTTACCGACCTCAAGCCGCACGTGCTGCGGTATTGGGAAAGCCAATTTCGTTTCCTGAATCCCGCCAAGAATCGCTCGGGCAATCGCGTGTACCAGCGGCGCGAAATCGAGCTGATCATGCTGGTGAAGCACCTGCTATACACGGAGAAGTACACGATCGAGGGAGCACGACAGAAGATCGAACAGTACCGTCGTTCCGGAGAGCTCAAGCCGGAAGCGCGACGCGCGCTCGCGACCGAAACGGTCAAAGAGCTGCGCGCCGAGCTGAAGTTGGTGCTGGGGATTCTCGAGGGCGGGAGTGCAGGTGGTGGGGGAGGGGGAGGGGGAGGGGGGACCTGATCTGCACCTTGTAGTTGTCATTCCGGCATTCCAGGCGGCCGCGACGATTGGCGACGTCGTCGCCCGAGTGCGCGCCGCAGCGCCGGGTGCCAGTATCGTAGTGGTCAATGACGGGTCGAACGATGGCTCCTACTCGTCCCTGGCCGAGACTGTGCTGGTGCACGACAAGAACCTGGGGAAGGGCGCCGCGCTGCGTGATGGCATCACCGCCGCTGTCGGAGCAGGCGCGTCGATTGTTGTTACGCTCGACGCAGACGGGCAGCATCCGCCGGAGGAGATTCCGCGTCTGATTCGACCGATTACCGAGCGGCGCTCCGACCTCGTGCTCGGCGCGCGGCAGCGAAACGGGGGCATGCCGTTGCCACGCCGCTTCACGAACTGGCTCTCCGCGAGCCTCGCAACGCGGATTGGCGGCCAGAGAGTTCAGGATGCGCAGACCGGGTTTCGCGCGTTCACCCGGGCAGTGGCGGAGCGGGTGCAGCCGGGTGGGGACCGCTATGAATACGAGGCCAACTTTCTGCTCGAGGCGCTGCGCGCCGGCTTTCGCGTGACCTCAGTCGAGGTGCCGACGATTTACGGAGCATCCGCGCGGAGCCACTTTCGCTCCTGGAGCGATTCCTGGCGCATGGCGCGCGCGTTCGCGAGGCATCTCAGCCGGTGAGCAAGCCTCCTCCTTCCCCCACGCCCGACGCGGTTCCACCCCCAGTTCCTCACAAGCCAAGTGAGGAAGGGTTACGCATTCTCGTCTCGAATGACGACGGCGTACTGGCACCGGGAATTGCCCTGCTGGCGGACGTCGGGGC
>DASZNX010000301.1:0-1505 GCA_035551075.1 Gemmatimonadales bacterium
TGTTTGAAAACGAAGGACTGAGGCCCGGACACTTGGCAACGAAGGTGGTCGCTTCGACCGACCGGCCTTCCGCCGCCACCCTCCTCGCCGACCCGGGCGACTTCTCGGTCGTCCTCGGCGGGCCGCTCTTCCAATTGTTCCGCAAGGCGCACCTCGCCGGCGCGGGGCTCGAGCTCCAGGTTCAGCGCATAATCGCGGTGACGGTGCTCAGCTGGCTCCCATTACTGCTGTTGTCGGCTGCCCAGGGACTGGCGCTCGGCCCGAAAGTCGCAGTTCCCTTTCTCCAGGACATCGAGACGCAGGCGCGCTTTCTTCTGTTCGTACCGCTGCTCGTCGGCGCCGAGTCCATCGTGCACCAGCGCCTGCGCTTCGTCGCGCGGCAATTCCTGGATCGCGAGCTCATCCCGGAGGCCGCCGAGGCGCGGTTTCGCGCGGCGATAGACTCGACCATCCGCCTGCGCAATTCGGTGCTCGCCGAAGTGATCATGATCGCCGTGGTGTACATCGTGGGGGTCCAGGTGGTCTGGCGGCAGACGGCCCTGGATGTCGCCACCTGGTATGCGACGCCGGGCCCCGAGGGCAACCGGCTTTCCCTCGCGGGCCTCTGGTATCTCTATTTCAGCCTGCCCCTCACGCAATTTCTCTTGCTGCGCTGGTACTACCGCCTGTTCATCTGGACGCGCTTTCTGTGGCAGACATCGCGCATCGACCTCGCCCTGGTTCCGACTCATCCCGACCACACCGGCGGACTGGGCTTCCTGACGCTTGCGACATCAGGATTCGCGCCGCTGGCTGTGGCGCATGGAGCTTTCGTCTCCGCGTGGATCGCCAGCCGGATCTTTCAACATCAGGGCGGGCTGCTCGATTTCAAATTCGTCATCGGTGCAATCGCCGTCTGGGTGCTGCTGCTCTTCCTCGCGCCCTTTCTCGTGTTCAGCCCCCAGCTCGCCCGCAAGCGGCGCGAGGGGGAACGCGATTACGGACCATTCGCGCAGCGCTATTCGCACGAGTTCGACGCGAAGTGGGTCCACCCCGAGCGCCCAGGGGATGAGCCGCTCCTCGGAACGGCCGACATTCAGTCTCTGGCCGACCTCGCGAATGTGTACGCGATCGTTCGCACGATGCGGACCACACCGATCACCAAGCAAACGATCCTGGCGCTGCTGATACCCACACTGGCGCCAATCGCACCGCTGGCGCTGACCATGATGCCGTTGGGCCAGCTCGTGAAGCTGCTGTTCGGAATGTTGAAGTAGGCTACGAGCCTGCGGAGCCCGGCAGCAGCTCGCCCGCCCGTTTCAACGAGAGCGCGAGCGGCACGGCGAGAATGGCGCCGGCGGGGCCCAACACCCAGCTCCAGAACACCACCGAGAAGACGATGTTGGTGAAGGAGATGTCGAGCCCCTTCACGAAGAAGCGCGGCTTGATGACGTTGTCCCCGATCAGATTGACGAACCACCAGCCCACGACCACGATCACCGCCCGTTGCCAGCCGTACTCGAGCA
>DASZNX010000302.1:0-5022 GCA_035551075.1 Gemmatimonadales bacterium
GCGACACATTACCTCGGCGTCAAGCTGGAAGGAGACTCCACGAACCGCGGCGGCATCGGCGCGACGCTGACGCTCACCGCGGGTGGTCGCAAACAATATCTCTACCACTCTCCCTATCGCGGCTACATGTCCACCATGGACGCGCGCGAGCACTTTGGCCTCGGCACCAACACGCGCGTAGATAGCCTGGAGGTGCGGTGGCCGGACGGTCGTACACAGCTACTCACAGACGTTGCCGCGGATCAGACGATCACCATCAAACAGCAGGCCGCGTCCGCCGGCCCACGAGCCACGCTGGTCGCCGCCCCCCTCCTCCCCACCTCGAAGCGCGCCTTCGAACGGTTGCCGAGCAGACTGGCGCCGCGATATGCGCAGTCGAAGACCGAAGCCGTGGATTTCGAGACCCAGCCGTTGCTCCCGTACCAGATCTCGCGGCAGGGACCACCGCTTGCGGTGGGCGACGTCAACGGTGATGGGCTCGAAGATCTGTACGTCGGCGGAGCGAACGGCTCTCCTGGACTGCTTTTGCTGCAGCGGCCGGGGGGCGGCTTTGTCGATGCGAACGCCGGACAACCCTGGCCTGCAGACCGCGCATTTACCGACTGGGGTGCGACCTTCTTCGACGCGAATGGCGACGGCCGGTTGGATCTGTACGTCGCGAGCGGCGGCTATCAGAACTCCCCGACTTCGCCGCGACTCCAGGACCGCCTGTACATCAATCGCGGCGGCGGCCGATTCACCCGCGACACGACCGCGCTGCCTCGCATGTTGACGAGCACCGGCGCGATCGCGGTCGGCGATTTCAATGGCGACGGCAAGCCC
This sequence comes from Gemmatimonadales bacterium, assembly GCA_035551075.1. Lineage (GTDB taxonomy): Bacteria > Gemmatimonadota > Gemmatimonadetes > Gemmatimonadales > GWC2-71-9 > 20CM-2-65-7. The sequence continues at coordinate 823 of DASZNX010000302.1, forward strand.
GATCTGTTCGTGGGCGGTCGCGTGACGCCGATGAACTATCCGTTTCCGACGCGCAGCTACATTCTCCGCAACGACGGCGGCCATTTCACGGACGTCACGGCCGATGTGTGTCCCGAGCTGATCAATCCCGGCGGCATGATCACGGCGGCGGTGTGGATCGATTGGGACGGCGATGGCCGGCCGGATCTCGTGACTGCGGGGGAATGGATGCCGCTCGAGTTCTATCACAATGAAGGCGGCCGCTTGCGCAATGTCACCGCCGCCACCGGGGCCGGGGCCACGCGCGGGTGGTGGTTCAGCCTCATCGCCGCGGACTTCAATCACGACGGCCGCCCCGACCTCGTTGCCGGCAACCTCGGCGAGAACGCCGCGTTCATGACGTCGCCCGCGAGCCGGTTCGGCGTCTACGCGGGCAATCTCAGTGGCGGGCAGGTGACCGACGTCGTGCTCACACAGGAGATTTCGGGGATAGAGTATCCCTACTTCGGGCGCGCGACCCTTGGCCCGTCGCTGTATACCATCGCACTCCGCGTGCCCGGGTACGCCAACTTCGCGCATTCATCCATGGAGCAGCTGTTCGGCCGAGCGGTCTTACAGCATGCGCTGCATTACCAGACAGATACGTTCGCCAGCGTCTATCTGCAGAATGAAGGCAGCGGGAAGTTCGCGGTGAAGTCGCTGCCCAAGCTCGCGCAGATCGCGCCGATCCGCGGCCTCGTCCCGTATGACGTGGACGGCGATGGAAATCTCGATCTGATTGCCGCGGGGAACCTGTTCGCCACCGAGGCGAACACAGCGCCGTTTGACGCCGGCAATGGCGTGTGGCTGAGGGGCGATGGGCACGGCACGTTTGGCGCCATTCCGCCCGCGACTTCGGGCTTTCTGGCCCCCGGCGAGGTCACGGGTCTCGCGCTCATCAAAACGCCTGCAGGGAGCGCCGTGCTCGTAGCGAACAGCGGCGACTCCCTGCAGGCGTTTACGATCCGCAACCGCTAAGCGAAACCTACCAGCCGGTATTCTGCACCAACATGTCCTTACCGCCGACCCTGCTCAACTGAATCTGGATATCAGGAATCGGGTAGAGGTTGTGACGTGCCTGGAACGTTGACGCGCTCGCGAGATACGCGCGCCGGCTACCCTCGGTCGCCAGATAATTGTTGATGGTGGTATCCGCGGCCCCCCAACGCCGCAGGTCGAAGAACCGCTGACCCTCCATCGCCAGCTCGAGGCGCCGCTCGAACCGCACAGCCTTGGTCGCGGTCGCGGCATCGGGGAACGGTGCAGTATAGAGGCCGATGCGATAATTCGCCCACGGTGTAACCAGCGTGTCCAGCGATGCGCTCATCACGCCCAAGGGGATGGCCATGGGCTTGATGGTCGCATCCGTCGCGCACGTGGGATACGTCTTCGTGACCGTAGTGTCGGTCAGCCCGCATCCCTGCGCCATCTTGCCGGCGCGTGCCCGAATTTCATTGACGATGACTCGGGCGCTGTCGAGCAGGTTGCCCGCAATGTCCGCCTCGGCCAGGAGCAACAGCGCGTCGGCATAGCGGAAGATGTGGATGTTTACGTCGTTGAGCTGCGTGGATTGCCAGCCGACGTTGCTTTCCGCGTTCGCCGAGTTTTCATGAACGTTCTTCTTGGGGCTATAAGGTCCGCTGTAGATCGCGTCGCGGATCCAGGAGCGGTTCTGGAGGCCCCAATCTTTGTAAGGCGTCGCGTCGCGGCCCACCGTCCAGTCGAGCCGTGGATCCACCGGAACCGTGAGGTTGCCGGCGGCAAAGTTCGTGTCCCGCGTCGCGGGCGGCGACGTGTTCCACGTATTCGTAGACATCGCCAGCGGCAGACCCGCCGCATCGACCTGGAAGAAGTTGACCAGGTTGTTGGAGGGCTGGTGGAAGCCGCAGCAGCCGAAGTGACTGCCGCTGTGAGGGAAGTTCAGCCGCTCGCCCCAGTTGGCATTCCAGCCGCTCGGCTCACCGTCGCGCACCGATGCCTGGAACGCGAGGATCGTCTCCGGCCCGTTTTGGAGATTCGCGAAGCCGGTCCAGACGTGATCGAAGCTGGTTTCCAGCTTGTACGGGCCTTTCTCCCGCACGTCCTGAAGCACGACGCGCGCGGAATCCCAGAGCGACGGGGTCAACTGCGCGGCATACGCAAAGACGCGCCCTTTATAGGCTTCTGCGGCCCACTTCGTTGCGCGCCCCAGCTCCCCGTTGCGCGGCGTCGCCGGCAACAACGTCATCGCCTGGTTCAAATCGGCAACGATGAGGCCGAGGATCGTCGGCAGCGGCTGGTCGTTCGGCTTGCGGTAGCCGCCGGACGAGACGGGCGTGGTGTCGGTCTCGAAGTAATAGGGAATATGGCCCCACATCCGGTAGGCTTCGAAATGGTAATGCGCCCGCAGGAAGAGGGCTTCCCCTTTGATCGAGTTCGCGTCGGGCGTCGCGATCTCATTCGGATTGCTCGCCTGCACCTTGGCCAGCAGCCGCAGGGTCGCGTTGGCGCGTGACACGCCTTCGTAGACCTGGGCCCATTTCTGGTTCAGGTAGCCTTCCGCTTCGCCGACGGACCAGACGTAGGTCTCGATGTCGTTGATGGGCTGCTGGTCGCCCGCGTTGGAGCCTTTATACGCGTCGTCGCTCGCAACGCTGCCCCACACCCAGTTGCTCGCCGCGCAGCCCCACGAGCCGGCGGAGCTGCTGCTGCAATCCAGCGAGCGATAGGCGGCGATGAGGGAGCCCTCGACGCCGGCCTTGTTTTCCAGCGACGTGATCTCGACGGTTCCCTGTGACGGGGTGTCGAGGAAATTACTGCAAGCGTACGTGACAGCCGCAACGACGATCACGCCGGCCACCCCGTACAGCAGTCGATTCAAGTTTTGCTTGTTCATCGTCTTCCATCCCCCGAATGACGAGTGGCTAGAACGAGGTCGTGATGCCGATCGTGAAGATGCGGTTGCTGGGATACGAGCCTTCGTCGACGCCGCGGAACTGATCGCGGATGTCGCCGGCCGCGCCGGTGACGTCCCACGCCGGCAGCGCCGGATCGAGACCCGAATACCCGGTGATCGTGAACAGATTCTCCGCCTGCACGTACACGCGCGCCGCCGGGATCCACCGCACCAGTGACGGCGGGATGGTATAGGCGAGCTGCAGCGTGCGGAGCCGCACGTACGTGCCGCTTTCCACCCAGTAGCTGCTGAATTGCCGGCTGAACGACGCGTCGTTCTGATCGAGCCGGGGATACAGCGCGTTCGGATTCGTCACCTTACCGGGGCAGTTCCAGCCCGGTGAGCTGCCACCCGGCGGGGCCGGCAGCGGCGCGCACGGTCCGTCGAGCTTCACGGAGTTGGCCAGCAGATCGGAGCGCACGTTCGTGTCGAAGTAGCGGAACACGGTCCAGTACTTCTGCGCGTTGAAAATCTGGCCGCCGAATGAGCCGAACACGGTGGCGGTGACGTCCCACGAGCCGTGATGCGCGGAGAGATCGAGGCCGCCCGTGAAGTCGGGGTGCGGGCTGCCGATGATCGTCCGGTCGTCGGCCGTGATGTGACCGTCGCCGTTCAAATCCTTGAATTTGATGCGGCCGGGCCGCGCGCCATCGTCCCAGAACGGCGCCGCGTCCAGCGAGTCTTTGTAGTAGCCCTCAGCCACCAGGCCGTAGAAGGCCCCGATCGGCTGGCCGATCTGGTTGATCACGGGGTTCTGCTCGCGGAGCGAGATCGGGCCGAAGAAGGATCGCGTTCCCTGGTCGTCGATCTTCACGATCTCGTTCTTGTAGTGGCTGCCATTGAACGTCACGCGCCACGTCGTCCGCGCGGACGGCGAGCTGCCGTATCCGATCGAGAAGTCGATACCCGTGTTCTTCATCTTGCCGATGTTGACGATCGGCGGCGATGCGGAACCGGCCGTGGCCGGGGTCCGGGGATCGAACAACAGGTTGTTCGTATTGCGCTGATAGACGTCGGTCGTGAACAAGCCGCGGCCCTGCAGGAACTCGAGATCGAGGCCCACGTTCCCCGACTTGTTCTCTTCCCATTTGAGCTGCGCGTTGCCGATCGACGTCAGCTTGCTGCCCGGCTTGATGGTCGTGTTCGAGCCGCCGATGTCGTAGAACGTGTCGCCGCGATCGCCGCCGTAGGTGCTGATGACGCGCCCGTCGGGAATCTGCTGGTTCCCGGTGACGCCCCATCCGAAC
>DASZNX010000303.1:0-1716 GCA_035551075.1 Gemmatimonadales bacterium
GTCACAGGTCTCGCCGCCGGCACGCCCGTGGTCGGCGGTGGAGCCGACAATGCGTGCGGTGCGGCCGGCGTCGGCGCGGTCACGCCCGGCGAAGCGGTCGCGAGCTGGGGCACGTCCGGGACTGTGCTCGCCCCAACCGCCGAGCCGCGCGTCGATCCCAAGCTGTGCGCGCATACCTTCTGCCACGTTGCGCCCGGAATTTGGTATGTGATGGGCGTGGTGCTGTCGGCCGGGGGTGCCTTCGCGTGGTATCGAGATCGCTTCGCGCGCGATTTGCCCGAGCAAACGCGCGACGATCAGCTGGTCGCTGAGGCGGCGACGACCCCGCCGGGCGCCGAAGGAGTGACCTTTCTCCCGTATCTGCAGGGCGAGCGGACGCCGTACCGCGATGCGTCGTTGCGCGCGGCTTTCGTCGGTCTCAGTCTCGCGCACTCGCGCGGCCACATAACGCGCGCGGTGCTCGAGGGCGTGTGCTTCGCGCTGCGGGACTCGGTGATGATTCTGAAGGACCTGGGCTTGATGCCGAGCTCGCTGCTGTTGACCGGCGGCGGCGCGAAGAGCGCGTTTATTCGTCAGCTTCAGGCCGACATCTTCGGCGTGCCTGTGACGACCGTGAATCGCGAGGAGGGCGGCGCGTACGGCGCGGCGCTGCTCGCCGCCGTTGGCGCGGGAGCGTTCCCGGATCTGAAGGCCGCCGTGCAGCGCACCGTGACGCGCCGGCCTCTCGCGCCGCCACACCCGGAAACCCATCGAACCTACGAGCACATCTATGATCGCTTTCGCGCACGGTTGGCCGCGGCGCGCGTCTAGCATCGGCGTCGCGGTCCTCCTCGCGACATTCCCGATCGCCGCTCTTGCACAGCAGGTCGACACGACGTTGTGGTCCAGACTGCATTTCCGATTCGTCGGCCCGGAGGGAAATCGCGCGATTGCGGCGGTGGGCGAGCCCGGCAATCCGCTCGTCGCCTACATCGGCGCGGCATCGGGCGGGGTTTGGAAGACCGAGGATGGCGGCGTGCATTGGCGGGCGGTGTTCGACAGCGAGCCGGCGCAGGCGATCGGCGCGCTCGCCATCGCGCCGTCGGCGCACAACGTGCTGTGGGCGGGGACGGGCGAGACCTTCTTCATCCGCTCGATGACGGCGCTGGGCAACGGCGTCTACCGGTCGACCGACGCTGGACGGAGCTGGCAACACATGGGGCTCGATTCCACGGGACGCGTGGCCCGTATCGTCATCGACCCGACGAATCCCGAAATCGTGCTCGTGTGCGCGCTGGGACGCGCGTACGGTCCGGCGCAACAACGTGGGGTGTACCGAACCGCCGATGGTGGGAAAACCTGGAGTCGCGTGTTGTTCGTGGACCCGAACACCGGCTGCTCCGATCTCGCCATCGATCCCGGCGATCCGAATACACTGTTTGCCGGCATGTGGCAGTTCGAAGTGAAAACCTGGCACCTGCAGAGTGGTGGTCCGGGAAGTGGGCTCTGGGTCTCCCGCGACGGCGGCCTGACGTGGAAGCGCCTGGCGGGTCACGGCCTCCCCGAGGCGAAGCACGCCGTCGGTAAAATTGCGCTGGCGGTCGCTCAGTCCAACTCCAACACCATCTACGCGCTCATTGAAGACCGCGATCCCACGCTGTATCGCAGCGACGATCGCGGGAACAACTGGCGCGTCGTCTCACGCAACCACGACATGGCCGAGCGGGCGCCCTACTA
>DASZNX010000304.1:0-2176 GCA_035551075.1 Gemmatimonadales bacterium
CCACCGAGAAGACGATGTTGGTGAAGGAGATGTCGAGCCCCTTCACGAAGAAGCGCGGCTTGATGACGTTGTCCCCGATCAGATTGACGAACCACCAGCCCACGACCACGATCACCGCCCGTTGCCAGCCGTACTCGAGCAGCGCGAGCACGGCGGGGGGAATCAAGGCAAAGAGAAAGCCGACGCCGGGAATGAAGTTCAGGAAGAAGAACAAAACCGTCCACGTGAGCGGAGCGTCCACTCCCACTAACAGCAGGATCACGAGATTGAACGCCGCCTGAATCGCGCCGGCGAGGCCGGTCAAGGCGATATACTGGCGCGACTGGCCCGTGACTTCATCGAACCGCGCGGCCAGGCTGCCGGGGCGCTCGCCGCGCGTGTGAAGTACGCGCACGGCAGTGATTTCGTACAGCACGACGGCGGCAATGAGGATGACCAGAATCGATGTCCCGAGCGCGGAGGCGAGCCCACCCAGAAAGACCCGCGCGGCCGAGAGCGCGCGATTGGGATCGAGAGGCTGGAACGCTCCGATTTGCGACACATCGACGCCGCGAGCCGTAAGAGCCGCCATCACCTTGTCGCGGATCACCGAGAGCCGCTCCTGATACGCCGGCAATTGATCCACAAGCCGGGCCGTCGAGACGCTGAACAGCCCGACGATCAACAACCCGCCGGCGAGCACCAGGAGAATCGACACGATCACGCTGACGCCCGGCTTGAGCCCCTTCTTCACCAACCACGTCGGGACATTGCTCAAGCTTTGCGCCACGAGTAAACCCAGCAGCACCAGATTGACGATCGGCGCCGCCAGCTTGAGACCGGCCACGACGATGACCAGGCTGGCTCCCGCGACCAGCACACGGAACAGACCAGCGCGCTCGCCGAGCGCCCCGGTGATCCGCTCGATCTCCTGTTGTGTTCTCATCCGCCGAGGGCGATCGTGGCCCCCACGAGCACGAGGCCGATGACGGTCATGATTACGCCGACGCGCACGGGCGGCCGGCCTGCATACCGGCCCAGCAAGTATCCAGTGGCAAAGAGCAGCACGAGCGCGATGCCGTTCGAAACTCGAAGCGCGAGGTGGGCCTGTTGGATGAATACGAACGGCAGCGCCACGGGAACGGTGATCCCAACGACGATGAGGAATACCGCGAGTGCGCCTTGCAGATCGCGCATGGTCGGCAGCACGCGCGTCCGCGGTTGCGGCATCGCGCTCAGCTGCTGGCGCACATAATCGAGATCCGACGGCCGCATCACCGACGCCACGAGCGGCGGCAGCGCGTCGGCAATGAGCCCGCGCACTCGCTCCACGCTGATCGCCCCGCGGACCTTCTGCAGAATTGTCAGATTGCGATGGCGCTCGGCCAGCGTGCCAAGGATGTAGAACACGCCGTCGATGAACCCCCACGCGATGTTGCAGCCCAGCGCGCCGATCAGCATCTCGCGGACATCTTCACGGCCCGCGGTCGCGACGCTCAGGGTGGTCGTGAAGGTGAGCGCCATGATCAGCCCGAACAGGATTTCGGAGAGTCGCTCGAGCGGTTCCAGCACGCGCCGGCTTTCGCCCTGTACCTGGTCACTCGCGTGCGGCCCACCGAGCGTGGCGGCGCGTTCCATCAGCGTGATACCTCCGGCACGAAGTAAAACATGAGAGCAATCGCGACATACACCACGATCAGCTGGGTGCCCTTGTACCAATTCGCGCGTCCATCACTCGCGACGACAGTGCCAATCAGCACCGTGAGAAAGAGCGCGCCCAGCTCGGCGCGATGAAACGCGAGCGTCAGCGGTTGCGGCGCTATGAGCCAGCTGAGCAGGACCAGTAAGGGCGCGACAAACAGCGCGATCTGAATGGAGCTCCCGAGGGCGATGCCGAGGCTCAGGTCCATTTTGTTCTTGCGGCCCGCCACGATGGCGGAGAGACTCTCCGCCGCCCCGCCGACGACGGCCACGAGCACGAGCCCGATGAATGCCTGCGACATGCCCAGCGATTTGCCCGTTCCCTCGGCGGCGCCGACCAGGATCTCACTCATCCAGGCCGCCAACACCGACGCGGCCACCAGACTGCCGATGGCGCGAGGCACGCTCCAGACCGGACCTGCATGGTGCTCGCTCTTGCCCCCTTCGCTCTTGAAGAGCTGAGAGTGGGTCTTGAGCATGAAGAGGAGATACAGGC
>DASZNX010000305.1:0-11583 GCA_035551075.1 Gemmatimonadales bacterium
CCCCAATGCGGCGCACGCGAGCGCCGCGCCGAGGCCGCCGAGCACCACGGCAAACGCCCGCGCACGCGCGTGGGGGAGCCCCAGGCGACGCAGCCGGCGGGCCGTTTCCGTCATTTGGTTTCGCTCACCGCGTAGGTGAAGAGATTCACGCCCATGCGCAACGCCGCCTCATGCAGCTCGGGGGGATCGTGGTAGACCTCCGGATCTTCCCACCCGTTCCCGAGATCCGATTGATAGGAATAGTATACGACAAGACGGTCTCCCAAAAAAATCCCGAACCCCTGGGCAGGCAGGCCGTCGTGCTCGTGGATCTTCGGAATTCCCTTCGGGAAGGCGTAGACCAGGTTGTAAATCGGGTGCGTCAACGGGACCTCAACCATGGGATGGTCCGGAAAGACGCGCGCAATTTCCCGCCGGAACGACTTGTCCATTCCATAATTGTCATCGGCATGGAGGAACCCGCCCTGCTCCAGGTAGCGACGCAGGTTGTGGATCTCGATATCGGAGAAATGGACGTTGCCGTGGCCCGTCATATAGATGTAAGGGACCTCCCATAATTCGGGCCCGGTCAGCGTGACGACCCGTTCACGATCGGCGACGGGCAATGTCGTCCGCTCGCGCAGCGCGGTGAGCAGATTGGGCAGGGCGGACGGATTGGCGTACCAGTCGCCGCCGCCGTCGTAGTGCAGCCGGCCGATAGTGAGAGGCGTCGTACGTCGTACATGAGCCTGCCCCGAGCGGAGCGAGGGGTGCGTCGGGCGTCGGGCGTGAGCCTGCCCCGAGCGGAGCGAGGGGTACGTCATGCGTCGTGCGTGAGCCTGCCCCGAGCGGAGCGAGGGGTGGCAAGAACAGCAGCAGTGTTAATGCAAATGGCTTCATAGCTCATTCACCAACCGATATGCAGTATTGCGTGAGATTCCCGTTTCTTGAGCCAACCGATCTGCCACATCCTTGCGGGAAAGTCCTTCGTCGAGCAGGGCTTTGGCCCGCTCGGCAGGATCGGGCGGCGTCTCCTCGACGCGGTGCTTTCCGGTTCCCGCCAATACTACAGTAACCTCACCCCGTACCGGGGCATCAGCATAGTGCTCTGACAATTCTTGCAACGTCCCCGCACGCGTTTCCTCGAATACTTTGGTCAACTCTCGAGAGACGGCAACTTGCCTTTCGGGACCACACACCTCGATCAGATCGGAGAGCAGCTGCGTGACGCGATTCGGGGCTTCGAACAGCACGACGGTCCATTCACTGGAGGCGGCGGTCATGAGTAAACGGCGCCGGTCGCTGCCTTTGCGGGGCAAGAATCCCAGAAACAGATAGCGGTCGCCGCCGATGCCTGATACCGCGAGACTGGCAGCGACCGCGGTCGGGCCCGGAATGGTAACGATCGGAATACCCCGTTGTCTCGCAGCAGCCACCAGTGCAACTCCTGGATCACTGATCGCCGGCGTTCCTGCGTCCGTAATGAGCGCGACGTCCCTTCCATCAGAGAGGATGCGTAAGACGCGCTCGAGGGCGCGCTCGGATGAATGCGCATGCAGGCTGACCAGCTCGGCGCGGGAGCCGGCGTGATTCAGGAGTGGCTTCGAGTGGCGGGTATCTTCGGCAGCGACGACGGCGACCCGCTTCAGCGTGTCGGCGGCGCGCGGCGACAGATCGCCGAGGTTACCGAGTGGCGTCGCAACGACGTAGAGGGTGCCGGCCACGTCACCACGTCACCTGCCAGGGGAGACGCCCGTAAAAGCCGGCGGCCTGCAACACGTAGCGATGCTCGCGCGTCGCATCCCTGAGAACTTTGGGCGCGGTCCCCGGCATCATCACCTCCGCTCCTTCGAGCAATTGCAGCGCCCAGTCCGTCAGCGCGGTCGAGAGCTCTTCGGGTCGCACGACCGCGTCCGGCGTGTCGGTGCCGCGTGGCACGCTGATCAACGCGAGCGCCTGGTGCGTGTTCACGATCGCGGCGGTCACTTTCTGGGCCCGCCGTTTCGCTTCGCCGGGGAACTCCCGCTCGACGGCATCGACGATGCGCCAATAGAGCTCGCGGTACGTATTCACGAGCGCGGTGGCAGCCTGCGCCGGCAGATCGTCGGCGGCGGGGAACGTCCCGGCCGACATCGCGGGCTCGGCACCGCCGGACCCGGGGAGGGGATCGAACAGCGATTCGAGATAGCGCGCGGGCGGCAGGTTGCTCGGCTTGTCACAGAAGTACCCGGTCAGGTACTTGCCCTGCTCGAACTTCAAGTAAGAGACCCGCCCATTCGAGATCAGTTCCAGCACGCCGCTCACCTTTTCCTGTTGTAACAGTGGAAAGAATTTCTCCGGCTGTTTGACGTCGATCGTGCGGGCGTGATAGGCGCCGGCGCACGAGGCGTACATCCAGGCGAGCTGCTCCATCGGCGCGGCGCAGTACTCGAGATCGCCGCGCTCCACCTCGGCGCGCATGCGTTTCAGGGCTTCGGTGATCGTGATGACGTGGCGGCCGGCGGTGTGAAGCGACGCGGCGTTGACGGCCTCGCCTTTGCGAAAGAGGAGCAGCACGCATTCATCGGGCAGGTGCGCCGCGATATAGCCGTCGATGCGGCCATCCCGATCGCGTTTGGCGTACGCCAGCAGATTGTCGAGATGAATGAAGGCGAGGCGGGTGCGATGAACAAGCCGGTTCACCTGCGGAAACTGGAGATCCGCGAGGCGAACCGGCGAATTCGTCAGGCGAGCGGTGCTCGCGCGCATCGTCCTCCGGCGAGGAAGTTACGACAGGTGCTGATCGATCTTTTGCTCGAACGCCTGCGACGGGTAGGCCCCGACCAGCGTGTCGATGTGCCGGCCATCCTTGAAGAATAGAATACTCGGTATCGAGCGGACATTGAAGCGCATCGCCGTGGCGGGATTGGCGTCGACGTCCACCTTCACGATTTTCACCTTGCCGTTGTACTTGCCCGCCAGCTGCGCCATGATCGGCGCGACCATATGGCACGGCCCGCACCACGTCGCCCAAAAGTCTACGACCGCCAGGCCTTTGTGCTGCTCGACCTCGGCGGGAAAGCTTGCGTCGGTAATTTCGACGAGATGCGTCGCTTCCATGTCCCCCACTCTCCTTCTATAGCGTTAGTTTGCCCGTATGAACCCTTCGGTCGCTCATATCGGAATCGCCGTCTCCAGCATCCGCGACGCCTTGCCGTTTTACCGCGATGTGCTCGGCGTTGTCCCTCCGTCCGGCCATCCGTCCGACCGTGCGGACGGCGCCACCATCGTCAGCCTCCGATTCGGCGATGTCGACGTCGAGCTGCTCGAGCCGACCGATCCATCGGGTCCCGTGGCGAAGTTTCTTGCGAAACGCGGCCCCGGTATTCACCACATCTGTTACCGCGTCCCGGATCTCGACGCCGCGCTCGCGCGGTGCCGGGCGGCCGGATATCAGCTCATTGATGAGACGCCCCGGCGCGGGGCCGGCGGACGGCGAATCGCTTTTTTGCATCCCAAATCGACGAACGGCATCCTGCTGGAGCTGACGGACTAGGTGGAACGTCGAGCGCTAAGGCCGGGTTCCCGTTCCCGGCGGCTGGCACCGACCCGTCGGACTGCCCGCGGCCTCGAGATGTACGTCATATACAAGCCAGCCGCCGCTGTGGGTCCGTATTACGTCGATCGGCATAACCTCATTACAACTGGGCCGCTGCAGCTCCACGCGATATGTCCGCAGCTCGTCGTGCCCGGGCACGAGGAGCGGGCCTTCGACGATCCGGTAGCCGGTGTGATCGAGATACTTTTGAATGACGGTGAGACGTTGACGGAGCACTTCGGGCTTCATCGATTCCGCCGCGGGGCCGCGCTCCGTGCCCCACAGCTCACCCATCTTTTTCAGATCGTTCGCCTTCACCGCCGCGAGGAATTGCGCCACCGATTCGTTCATCGACTGCGGGACCGGTTTCCCCGGCCCCTGCCCTTTGCTACAGGCCCCCGCCGTCAGAGCGGCGAGCAGCACGAGCCGAATCGCGAGCCGTCGCTTCACAATGCAAGACCTGTGGTCGGGACGACCCGAAGGTAAGACACCATGCGTCTCTACGTCAACATCGATCACGTTGCGACGTTGCGCGAAGCGCGCAAGACCGACGAACCCGACCCCGTGCAGGCAGCTGCCGCGTGCGAGCGCGCGGGCGCGGACGGCATCACGGTCCATCTCCGTGAAGACCGGCGTCACATTCAGGACGCGGACGTGATGGCGCTCGCGAAGCACATTCGCACCGTGCTGAACCTGGAACTCGGCGCGCACGACGATATCGTGCGCCTCGCGACCCGGTTGAAGCCATTTCAGGCAACGCTCGTGCCCGAGCAGCGCCAGGAGATCACGACAGAAGGCGGACTCGCGCTGCGGAAGGGCGATGCTCGAGTAAAGCGTGCGATCGGACGGCTCCAGGACGCCGGCGTTCGCGTCAGTCTCTTCATCGATCCCACAGTGCAAGCGATCGATCTCGCGCGCGAGCTCGGCGTTCCGGCCATCGAGTTGCATACGGGACGCTATGCGCACACGTGGCGCAAGGGCGATGCGGCGCTGAAAACGCTGCAACGTGCCGCGACTCATGCCAGGAAGATCGGTCTCGCCGTCCACGCGGGACATGGCCTGACGTACCAGAACGTTCAGCCGGTGGCTCGGATCAAGGAGATCGAGGAGTTAAACATCGGACACTCAATTGTGAGTAATGCCGTATTCTGGGGGCTGGAGGAAGCCGTACGCCGAATGCGCGCGCTACTCGCGACCGGCTAGTCCTCGCGCATTAGTCTTCATTCTCCACCGCTTGACGGATTCCTGCCGCCTCTTCCACGGCTCATTATGCCGCTGTAGCGATTCGCTTTGTGTAGCGTGTCCCCGAGAGGATCCGGTACATGTCATCTCTGCGTGTTCGCATCACCGGCGGGGCGGCGGTGCTCCTATGATGCAAGCCGCCGTGCTCGAGGCGCCGCAGCATTTCGCGCTGCGACCCACCGCGATTCCCGAGCCCGGAATGGGCGAAGTCCGCATCCGGATCGAGGGTAGCGGTGTCTGTGCTTCCTCTGTACCGCTGTGGCAGGGCCGGGAATGGTTTCAGTACCCGCAGGCAAACGGCATGCCGGGCCACGAGGGGTGGGGCCACATCGAGGCACTCGGCGAGAATGTCACCGGTCTCAGTGTGGGCCAGCGCGTGGCGGCCGTGTCGAACCGCGCGTTCGCCGAATACGACATCACTCCGGCGGACGCCGTCGTCCCGCTTCCCGACGCGCTCGACGACGTCCCCTTCCCCGGCGAGCCGTTCGGCTGCGCGTTCAACATCTTCGCGCGTGCCGATATTCGGCCGGGCCATACGGTCGCCATCATCGGCATCGGCTTCATCGGCGCCGTGCTCACCCGGCTGGTATCCAGCGCCGGCGCCCGGGTGATCGCGCTCTCGCGGCGGAACTCGTCGTTGAATATGGCCCGCCAAATGGGCGCGCTCGATCGGGTTTCCTTGCGCAAAGGCGATCGCGTGTCGGTCATCAAACGCGTGCACCACCTCACCAACGGAAGACTGTGTGAGCGCGTGATCGAGTGTGTGGGCGCACAGGAAGCACTCGACCTTGCCGGCGAGCTGACGGCCGAGCGCGGCAAGCTGATCATCGCGGGATTTCATCAGGATGGATCGCGTCAGGTGAACATGTTTCTGTGGAATTGGCGCGGTCTCGACGTGGTGAACGCGCACGAGCGCGATAGTGCGGCGTACGTGCAAGGAATCCGCGCCGCCGCGAATGCCCTCGCGGCCGGTGTGCTCGATCCGCTCCCGCTTCTCACCCATCGCTACCCGCTCGCGAAGCTGAATGAAGCGTTCCGCACTACGGTCGAGCGCCCGGACGGCTTCGTCAAAGCCGTCGTGTTTGCTTGACCGCTCCGCTCCACGCACCCTAAGTCTCGGCAGGGTACGGTTTAACCCAGAATTTGTTAGTTTGGGAGCCGATGACGAACCCATCCGGGTCACCACTCGGCATGTCGGACTTCTTCGCGCTCGAAGCGGGGGAGTATCTGGACCGCTTGGACGGTCTCGTCCAATCGCCCGGGGTACCGCCGCCGGAAGAGCTCGTGCGGCTGGCGCGCGCGCTGCGCGGGAGCGCGTTGATGGCGAGCCACCAGGCGATCGCGCGTGCGGCGATGGGACTCGAGGCGCTGGGTCGCGGCGTGCGTGAAGGCCGTCGCGCCTGGGACGTCGCCACGAAACAGCTCGCCACTCGCGCGGTCGACGACCTGAAGATCTTCGTGCGGAAAGCGGCAAACTGGACCGCCGCCGACACCGCCAAGGCGGAAGCGCTCGCCAGCCAGCTCGAACAGCTCGGCGGCCGGCCGTCGGCTCAGGTACGTGCCGCCGAGGCGATGGGGCTCGATGCCGGAGCGCGAGCCTTCGTCGCCCGCGAGGGCGCCGCGATTGCGAGCGCGCTCGACCGCGCGGGGCGGGTCCTGCGGACCAATCCCGTTGCGCGGGACGCGTTGCAGCAGGTCACGAAAGCACTGCAGCCCCTCCGCGGCCTTGCCGCCCTCAATGATCTCCCACCGCTGCCGGATCTGCTCGAAGGCATCGAGCGCGCGATTGCCGAGATCGAGCGGAACAGTGCCGCGCCTCCGGCGGACTGGGGCGAGACGATCGCCGAGCTGTTCCAGATGGCGGCCACATCGATCGCGCATGCGGCGCGCGAGGTCGCCGAGCGCGGTCGTCCCGATCCCGAGAGCGCGGACTTCCGAAAATTTGCGAGCCTCCTCGTCAAATTCATGGATAGCGAACCCGAGATCGTGCCGATCGAGTCGGTCGCGACGATCGTGCAGCGAGGCACGCCGGCGCCCCCTGGGGAGGCTGGGTCGGAGGGGGCGCGTCCCGAGGCGCTCGGCCGGCTCGAGCTGGTGAGTCACGGCGAGCACCTCCGGCAAGCCGCTGATTCGCTCGAGCGCGCGCCCAGCGCGACGCAACGCGAGCTGCGCGCCCATACGCTCGCCGGCACATTCCGCGCGCTCAGTGCAGCAGGCGGTGGCCTCGTCGCGCAGCGCGTGGCCGAATTTGCACAAGCGGCGCGTGAAGCCGTGTCGAGCGGCGTCGCGGTAAATCAATCCGCCGCTTTCGCCGCGGAGCTGCGCAAAGCCGGTGAGCTTCTGTCGACAGCGGGATCAGGTGATGAAACGGCGACCGCCGCGGCGCTCGCCCACGTGACGCTCGCGATCCAGCGGCTCGGCGCAGCGCCGCTCCAACCTCGAGAACCTCTACAACCTCAAGACCTTCGCAAACCTCCGCCCGCCCCGGCGCCCTCCGAGTCGTCGACCGACATCGCCGGCTCCTGGACTGTTTACCAGCGGATGGTCGCCGCGGGCGTGGGTCCCGCATCACTCGAGGACCTGCTGCGAGGCGGAGCCGCGGCTGGTCCCCCGGCCGCGCCGCGCGGTAATGGTGGTGAAGCCAAAGATATTCGCGCTCTCCTTTATAAGGGCGACCGGGCGCGCCAGCGCGCGCAGGAGCTGCGCGAGGCGGCCAAGCGCGCGAGCGGCGATGAGCTCCGCGCCATCATCGACGAAGTCTGCGATCTCGTTGTCCTCGCCATCGAACCCGAGTAGGCAGCGTTGGCGCTGGGGAGGCGCCTGGCTCATCGGGCTCATCATCAGTGTGGCACTGCTCGTCTGGGTGCTGCATCGCATCAATCTCCCTGAGGTCTGGCACGACGCGCAGCAGGCTGACGGGCTGCTGTTGGTACTCACGGTCACCGTCGCCACGCTCACTTTTCCGGTGCGAACCATTCGCTGGCGGTTGATCCTGCGCGACGCCGAGGGCCGTCCGCTCCCCTGGATGCCGCTGTGGCATGCGACGACGATCGGCTTTATGGCGAACAACCTGCTCCCCGCCCGGGCGGGAGAAGTTGCGCGCGCCTACGTCGCCTCGCGCCAGCTGCCCGTGCGGTTCACCACGGCGCTCGCGTCTGTCGGTGTCGAACGGATATTCGACGCGCTCGTCATGCTCGGGCTGATGGCCGTTGCGATCGCGGCGCCGTCATTTCCTGCCCATGCGGCCGTCGGCGGCCGGTCGTTGGACGGCGTGGCGACCACAACCGCGGTGCTGTTCGCCCTGGTGCTGCTCATTGCGTTGGTGGTCGCAAACCGGCCCGGGCCCTTTCTGTCTTTTGTCGAGCGCGTGGCGCGCCGCAGCCTCCCCTTCCGCCTCGCGGACCGCGTGGTGCGCGCGTCCGATGGCATCGTCGAGGGACTGATCGTCCTGAAGAACCCGAAGCGCTTTGCCGGTGTGGTGTTCTGGTCGCTGGTGCTGTGGATCATAAATGCCGCGGCATTCGCGATCTGTTTTCGCGCGTTCGGGCTCGCCGTGCCGCTCGAAGCGGCGCTCCTGCTGCAGGCGGTCATCGGGTTCGGCATCGCCGTGCCGGCGTCGCCGAGCGGCGTCGGCGTTTTTGAGGCGGCGACACTGCTGACCCTGCGGCTGTATGGGGTCGAGCCGAACCTCGCGGTGAGCTATGCGCTGACCTATCACCTCACGACCTTCCTGCCGATCACGCTGCTCGGCCTCTGGTCGTTGTCGCGACTGCACATCGGTTTAAGCGAGCTCCGCGCAAGTCCCCGGGGAGAAACGGCGTGAGGGTGCGCATCGACGCACACGCCAAAGTCAATCTGTTTCTGCGCATTCTGGCGCGTGAGACGTCGGGCTTTCACCAAATCGAAACCGCGTTTGCGCTGCTCGAGCTGGCCGACGAGCTGGTCGTGCAACGCGTCGCTGCGGGCATAACGCTCGAAGCGGATGGGCCGGACCTCGGACCGATGGATGAGAACCTGGCGGTGCGCGCCGCGCGGGCCGTCCTCGATGCCACGGGCAATCGATTCGGCGTGGCGATCGCGCTGACGAAGCGAATCCCGGTGCGCGCGGGACTGGGGGGCGGATCCAGCGACGCCGCGGCGGCGCTGCACGCCGTCAATGCACTGGCCGGCAATGCGGTGCCGCGCCACGAGCTGCTCCAGTTCGCCACGAAACTCGGCGCTGATGTCGCATTCTTTGCGAGCGGCGCACCCGTCGCGGTTGCGTGGGGCCGGGGCGAGCGGCTGTTCCGAATTGCTCCTCCTCCCGCATTGCCGGCGCTGCTGGCTATTCCCTCCACATCGATCGCGACGCCCGACGCCTACAAGTGGTGGGATGAGCAGAATCCGTCGCCGGCCGCGCGCGGAGCTGTCGCGCTCGACGCCGAGGCGTTCAGCACCTGGGGAAGCATCGGACGGCTCGGCGGCAATGATTTCGAGCAGCCGGTGTTCGGCCGTCATCCGGAACTTCGCGCGCTCTACGAGCGCGTGGCGGGCACGGGGCCGGTGTGGATCAGAATGAGCGGCTCGGGCAGCGCGATCGCCGCCGTCTATAAGAAGGAAAGCGAGCGCGACGACGCGGTTCAGCGCTTGGGGACGCGCAACCAGCAGGTGATTGCGACAACCACCCGGAGCACGCCCGCACCGGCGGTTATGCCGTTATGAGATCTTGCTGCGGCGTCCGAAACGGAATGGCGGCGGCACCGCGACGTCCGGGAGGTTCTCCAGCGCGCTGTATCCCGCCGAGCGCGCGGCAGCAACATTGCGCATGACGTCGATCAGATGACTCCGGCACTTCTCCATGCTCGCGATCCGTTCCTCGAGGAAATGCAGACGCGCGCGGAGAATCTCAATGAGGCGTTTCGACGCGACGGGGCGATCGGCCGTCTCGAGAAATAGAATCTCTCTGATGTCGCTGATTGTGAGCCCACAATTCTGGAGCTGTCGGACGAGGCGAATGCGGTCGAGCGCGCTGGCGTCATACATCCGGTGCCGCGAGGCAGTTCGTCCCGGCGCCTCGAGGAGGCCCGAGCGCTCGTAAAAACGGATTGTGTCGCGGGTCACTCCGCTGCGGGTTGCTGCGTCTCCAATGCGTAAACGTTCCATCGTAGGAAAAATACTAAACTTGGCGGATTGACCGAATGCAAGAGCGAAACGAAGGCCAGAGCTAACCCAAAAAAGCGACGACTGTGGCAGTGTGGCCACAGTCGTCGTTGGACCGCTCGCCGAGTCAGCGTGGCGCGCTCATGGCTTTGCCCTTTGCCTGCGCAGCTGGAGACTGGGCACCCTGGGCGCGAAGCGAGGCGCTGCAGAGCCGCGGATACTCGCGCTGCCGGCCGGCGATGCGTACGTCACCGCGTAGTCGGAGACTCCGCCGTCCTTGAGGGCGACGACGTAGAAGTAGTATGCGTAGGCGTAGTAGCCCGTCACCTGAAATGCGGTGGTGTTTGCAGGAAGATCAGCGATCGCCCATGGGCCATAGTATCCGTCGGAGACCCATATCTCATAGCCGTCTTCGACGGCCGAGTTGTCGGTCCAGGTGAGGTTGACCGTGTAGTCATCGATCGCGATGGCCGCGAGATCGGTTGGACCGGCCGGTGGTATGGTGCAACCGGGGTCTGACGCGGGCGAATCACCGATCCCATTGAACGCCACCACTCGATAGCAGACTGCCTGCTCACTGGCCAGCCCGTAGTCGGAGAACGACGGATAGTTCATGTCGGCGTTTCCAGCAGCAACCCAGCTCGCCCCGCCGTCGCTCGACCGCTCGATCCGGAATCCTGCTTCATTCGTGGAGTTATCGGACCAGTAGAGAGTCACACTGCTACTGGACGACGGGATCACCTGCACGCTACTCGGTGCGAGCGGAGGAACGGTGGCGATCACCACCTGCACGATGTTCGACCGGAACGACATTCCGCCGTCTCTCGTCGCTTCCACGGAATACGAGAACGTGCGATCGCCCACAATGGCGTCATGATAGCTCAGCGCATTGGCCGCCAAATGCGCGATGATGCTCGAATCCGTTCCCGCAGCGCGCCACACGTTGAAACCGTCTTCAAAGGAAGAGTTGTCTGTCCAGGTGAGGTCGACGCCCGAGCTCGACGTGGTCGCGGCCAGATTGCTCGGCGCAGCGGGCATGACCGTGCAGAAGACATTCGAGGGAGTGGCGTCGCCGTACCCGTTGACCGCAATCACGCGATAGCACTCGCTTTGCTCCGCGGGCGGGTACCAATCATTGAACCCGGTGGAGTTCGCGCTCAACGTCCCGAGGTTCGTCCAGGGCCCGGATGCGCTCGCCGCGCGCTCGATGCGAAACCCGGTCTCGTCGGTCGAATTATCTGTCCAAATGACGCTGATCGCGTACCCTCCAATCGGCTGCGCTCGGACCCCGGAGGCGGCGAGTGGCACCGGCACGCGCGGCGTCGTCGCGCACGCCACGTTGGAGTAGTCCGAGTAGTTGTTCTTGCGGCCGGTGACGCGAACTGTCCGAAGTTTGTAGCAGTACTGCGTCAAGGCTGCGAGTCCATAATCTCCGTAACTCGTCGCGCCGGCTCCCGTCGTGACGATCAAGGCGAATGTTCCGGCCGGTCCGCTGCTTGACCGGTACACTTCGAACCCTGACTCATTGGTCGCGTTGTCCTGCCAGCTCAGGTTGATCTGGTTGAACGCGACGGCCGCAGCCGCCAGACTGGCCGGCGGATTGACGGTCATGAAGGACGGTGGTCGGGGCTCAACAGGATCATCAC
>DASZNX010000306.1:0-3162 GCA_035551075.1 Gemmatimonadales bacterium
GCTCGACAGGACATCCGGTGTTCCATCTTGCTCCACGCAATCGCGATGCCTTCGTGCCGGAACGCTTCCCTGTCTTCTGCGCGGACGTCCAGAACACCGGGTATTACGGCTTCCCGGCGCATCCGCAGAGCGGCGTGGTGAAGATCGCACGGCACGCTGTCGGCCGACCGATGCACCCGGAATCGCCGGAGCGAGCGGTCACCGAGGAAGAGACCCAGCAATTGCGCGAGTTCCTGATGGGGACGTTCCCGGCACTGCACGATGCGCCGATCGTCTACACGCGGATCTGTCTCTACTGCGATTCCGCGGACGGACACTTCTGGGTCGCTCGCGATCCGGAGCGACCGTCAGTGGTAATCGCATCCGGTGACAGCGGGCATGCATTCAAGTTCGCGCCAGTGCTCGGCCCACTGATCGCGGACGTGGTCCAAGGCCGGACCGATCCGCTTCAATCAAGGTTCCGCTGGCGGCCCGGAGTGCGACCAGGGCGCTGGGAAGAGGCGACGCGCTCGCGTCTCTGAGACCGATGGCAGGATCTGTGGCCACGTTGTCCTTGCGGCCAACTCGCCGCCGGGGCACGGTTTGGGCATGGGCGCCCGCGTTCCCCATTCCGTGGCGATGGTGGCATTCCCCGACGCACAGATCCTCGACGTCGTCGGGCCACTCGAGGTGTTCTCGCGCGCGGCACGATTGCTCTCCGACGAAGGGAAGCGCGGCCCGGCGCCGTACAGCGTCGAAATTCTGGCCGCGTCGCGGGGGCCGGTGGTCACATCCTCGGGAATCGGCCTCGTCGCGAGCCGCAGCTTTCGCGAAGTCCGCGGTGGAATAGACACGCTGTTCGTTGCTGGGGGACGCGGCGTCGAGGCGGCGCTTCGCGACCAGCGACTGATCCGATGGCTGCAGCGCATGTCCGGGCGAGTCGGCCGGCTCGCCTCGGTTTGCACCGGCGCATTCATTCTCGCCGAGGCCGGCTTGCTGGATGGGAAGCGCGCCGCCACGCATTGGAATAGCTGCCGGACCCTGGCCGTACGCTATCCGGGGGTGACGGTGGACCCGGATCCCATCTTTGTCCGGGAGCAACGCACATACACATCGGCTGGGGTCACCGCCGGTATGGACCTGGCTCTCGCAATGGTCGAAGAGGACCATGGTTTGGGAGCGGCGAGAGAGGTGGCGCGGCAACTGGTGCTGTTTCTCAAGCGCCCCGGCGGACAGTCGCAGTTCAGCGCTCAGCTACAAGTGCAGATGGCTGATCGCAGGCCGCTCGCCGACCTGCAGTCCTGGATGGCCGACCATCTCCAGGCTGACTTGTCGGTCACCGCCCTGGCTCGGCGGGTGGCGATGAGCCCGCGCAACTTCGCTCGTGTCTTCACGCGATCGGTCGGCATCACGCCCGCCCGTTACGTGGAGAAGCTGCGCGTGGAAGCCGTGCGGCGACGACTCGAGGAGAGCCGGTCCGGCGTCGACGAGGTCGCGGAGCAGTGCGGCTTCGGAACGCGCGAGTCGATGCGCCGCGCATTCCAGCGAACCTTGCGGGTGAGCCCCAGCGCTTACCGAAGCCGCTTCGCGAATGAAAGGAGAGCGACATGAAGAGACGGGAGCTTCTACGCGCCTCAGCCGCATTCGGACTGATCGCGACGGCACGTTCGACCGCGCGGGCCGCGCCCGCGCCCGCTGCTCCGCTCAAGCCTCCTGCCGACGGCGCGGTTCCAGTTGCCTTTCTCGTCTCCGATGGCGCGGTCATCATCGACTTCTGCGGACCGTGGGAAGTCTTCCACGACGTACAGGTCAATGGACGGCACGACGCATTCCGGCTCTACACGGTTGCCGATACGACGCGTCCCATCCGCGCCAGCGGCGGCATGAAGATCGTCCCCGATTACGACTTCGCCACGGCGCCCAATCCAAAGGTGATCGTCGTTCCCGCGCAGAGCGGTGCCAACAAGGCCGCTCTGGAATGGCTGCGCCGGTCGTCCAAGGCGGCGCACTTGACGATGTCCGTCTGTACGGGTGCATTCGTGCTCGCGCGCACCGGATTGCTCGCCGGTAAATCAGCCACCACGCACCACAATTCGTTCGGTGAATTCGCCGTGGCTTTTCCGGACGTCCGCCTCCAGCGTGGAGCGCGATTCGTCGACGACGGCAACATCTCTTCCGCGGGCGGACTCAGCTCGGGAATCGATCTCGCGCTGCACGTCGTCGAGCGCTACTACGGCCGCGAGACCGCGAAGAAGACGGCCGATGCGATGGAATACCAGGGTCAGGGTTGGCTCGACGCGAGCTCGAACTCGGCGTACGCGAAGCCACCCACGCCCAGTGCCGGGCTCGCCGTCTGCCCGGTTTGCTGGATGGAAGTGGACCCGGGCTCGGCGCTGCAATCCGTGTATCGAGGCTCGACCTACTTTTTCTGCATGGCAGACCACAAGCAGCTCTTCGATTCTGCGCCCGACCGGTTTGTCGAGTTGGCGCGATGAAACCGCTGGCGCCGTTCGCCGCGCGCGTCTTGATCAGCCTGATCTTCGTGCAGGGCGCGCTGGGAAAGATTTTCGGCTGGTCGGGCCAGGCCGCGTACATGCGGAGTCACGGCCTCAAGCCGATCGCGCCGCTTCTCGCCGCGGCGCTGGTCATCGAGGCGGTCGGCGTCCTGTGTCTCCTCACCGGGTTTGCCGCGCGTTTCGCTGCCATGGTGATGTTCGTCTACCTGGTGCTCGTCAGCGTATTGCTGCACGACTTCTGGGCTGTACCCGCCGCATCGGCCGGCATGCTCCAGACGGAATTCATGAAGAACATGGGCATCGCCGGCGGCCTCCTGCTGCTCGCCGCATACGGCCCCGGCCGCTGGGCGCTCTCGATGCGCGTGAATGAAAGCGACCTGGGACCGGACGTCACTTCTTCGGCGTAAACATCGCCGCGAACGGCCGTCCTGTCGAAGATTCTCTGCGCGAGATGCGCTCGAGGAGACGCAACCGCGCGAACGCTTCCGAAGCATCTTCAGCGGCGGCATTGACGCCGGCCGTCGCGAGTAGCGTTGCGGGTGCTCTCACTTTGGCGGCGACTGTTGAGGAGTGAGGGGCAAGCGCACGGTGAAGCAAGCGCCACCACCAGGCACATTGCTGGCGACAATCGTGCCGCCGTGCGCCTCCGCGATCTGCTGCGCAACAT
>DASZNX010000307.1:0-3259 GCA_035551075.1 Gemmatimonadales bacterium
CTGGCCGGCGGGGTCGCGCACGACTTCAACAACCTCCTGACCGTAATTATGGGGTTCGCGCAGATCTCAGCCCGCAATCCCGCGGGCGATGCCGCGCTGCGTGAAGATCTCGCCCAGATCAGCGAAGCGGCCGATCGCGCGGCGGGGCTCGTCCGCCAGCTGCTCGCGTTCAGCCGCAAGCAGGTGCTCCAGCCGCAAATCGTCGATCTGAATCACATCGTAGAAGGAATGCAGAAGATGCTGCGGCGGCTCATCGGCGAAGATGTCGCGCTCAAGACGCAGCTCGAGCCGCGGCTCTCGCGGATCCAGGCCGACCCCGGACAGCTCGAGCAGGTGATCATGAACCTCGTCGTGAACGCGCGCGACGCGATGCCCGGCGGCGGGACCGTGCTGATCCAAACACGCAACGTGCGGCTCGATGAGCGCTACGAACACCGTCCCGACGCGATCGCGGCCGGACCGGCTGTCATGCTTGCGGTCACCGACACCGGGACTGGAATGGACGACGCGACCCGGCGCCGCATCTTCGAGCCGTTTTTTACCACCAAGCCAAAGGGAAAAGGCACCGGGCTCGGTCTCTCGACGGTTTACGGTATCGTGCGACAGTCGGGTGGCAGCATCACGGTGTACAGCCGGCCGGGTGAAGGCAGCACGTTCCGCTGTTATTTCCCGCCCGCCACGCCGGCCAAAAACGAGACCGATTCGGCGACCACCGGGGATGATTCGCGTGGTCACGAGACCGTTCTTGTGACGGAGGATGAGAGCCAGATGCGCGGCCTGCTGCGCCGCTGTCTCGCGAGCCGCGGGTACCACGTTCTCGAAGCGCGCCACGGCCCCGAGGCCCTCGAAATCGCGGCGCGGCACGAAGGCACCATCCATCTGCTCCTGACCGACGTCGTCATGCCGCACATGTCGGGAAAAGAGCTCGCGGAGCGGCTGCAGCGCCTGCGGCCCGGACTGCGGGTCCTGTTTATCTCCGGCTACTCCGATGAAGCCATCGAGCGCCACGGCGTGCTCGCCCCCGCTACGACTTTTCTGCAAAAGCCGCTGCAACCGGATAGTTTGGCGCGCGCCGTGCGGCGGGTGCTCGACCAGGCAACCACCGACGCTGACGGAGACGGCAAGGCGTGACGCGGGCGTGCGGTCTGGTGCTCGCGTGTGCGGCGCTGCTCGCCGGACGGCTCCGCGCGCAAGGCGTCGCGGTCGAGTTCCTGTTCGACGGCGAGCTCTGGAAGAGCGACTCCGCGTCGCGCCTGCTCGCGCGCAATGACGGCGAGCTAGCCGTATTGGGGCGGGTCCGATCGTGGATCGCACTCCGCCCCACGCACAACGTGGACTTGCTGGCGCATGTGATGGCCGAGGGCGGGAGCGCGGAGGAGACGAGCGATCTTTATCTCGAGCAGTTGGAAATGAAAGCGCGTCTCTCCCCCATGCTCTTGCTGGAAGCCGGAAAGATTTTGCAACCGATCGGGGCCTTCGGAACGCGCCGCTTTTCCAACACAAATCCGTTGATCGGTGAACCCGACGCCTATCCGCCGCAGTATCCCTGGGGCGCCGTCGTTGCGGGAGTCCTGGGACAGCTCGACTACCACGTGGCTCTCGCTTCACTTCCCGCAGTCAACGAACGGTATCAGCCGCCGCCAGATGATTATCTGCGGCCGACCGCCGGAATCGGTATCAGTGTGCGCCCCGCGTTTCGGCTCGGCGTGACGGCGACGCATGGCCCATATCTCGGAGATACCGTCAACGCGCAGCTCCCGGCGGGGACGTCCTGGCACGATTACAAGCAGACGGTCGTTGCCGCGGACGCGCGGTTCAGCAAGGGCTACCTCGAAGCGCGGGGCGAGGCGACGTGGTCGGAGTACGACGTGCCGACGGTCGCCGATCCAGTGCACGGCCTCGGTTGGTATCTCGAGCTACGGGGCACCGTGAGCCCGCGGGTCTTTCTCGCGGGACGATACGAGTACTATCGCTACGCGTTCATTCTGCCGGTGAGTCAGACGTTCTGGGTAGGTCGTGAAACGACGCAGATGAACGCGGAAGTGGGGATGGGCTATCGATTCACGTCGGCGACGCTGCTCAAAGCGTCGGTGCGCCGGGATCATTGGCCTGTGCACACGATCCCGGGCGCGCCGCCCTTCCCCGATGGATATGCCGTCGCAATTCAACTGTCCGTATTCGCGTCCGCGACGGGTCTGCTCTCCGGCGGGAACCGGTACTGAGCTAGATCGTCGTTCCGCGGCGACGGCCCGTCGCCCACAAGGCGATCCCCGCAACCAGCGCAACCGCTCCGACCCACGGCGGGATGAAGCCGCGCTCCTCCGTGGTGACCTTGGCAACACCGAGGTCGACTTTGTCGCGACTCTTCACGTACGACACGCCACCAACGATCAGCACGATGGCGCCAAACACGATCAGTAGAACGCCAATGAGGCCGGCGGGACGCATAGCTCCTCCCAAAGGGTTCGCAGTCACTCTGTTCTAACCCAAGGACTACGCGTCGTGCCAAGCAGTGAGGAATTCCAACTTTAGATCGGGTCAATACTGCATCGAAGGAGGGACGAACTGCGAGTCGCAGAAGTGTACAACAGGCGGTTATGCAAGGCGCGCATTCCGTTTTCGGCCCGGCATCGCCGCAAGCGGCGGCCATCGCGCACCTCGCGAAGTTTTTCATCGGCGTCGCCGGTGTCGTCTGGCTGGTCGTACTCGGCTTCCTCGCGTACTCCCTCCTTCGCCCGAGAGGCCTCGGCGAGCGCGACGCTGATACCTCCGTATTTCGTCGTCAGTTCGGCGCGGTAACCGGCGCGCTCGGACTCAGCGCGCTTCTGCTCCTCGGCCTTGGATTTCTGGATTACGGCACGGGGCGCGGAATCGACAGCGCATCGGCCGCAACGCGCGACACGCTGCATATCCGGCTCATCGGCCACCAATGGTGGTGGCAGATCGAATATCAGCAGCGCACGCCACCGTACCGGGTCATGACGGCCAATGAGATGCACATCCCGTTGCACCGCCCCATCGTGTTGACGCTCGAGTCGAGCGACGTCATTCACAGCTTCTGGGCGCCCAATCTCCACGGCAAGTCCGATCTGATTCCGAGCTACAGCAGCGGCTTTCTCATTCAGGCCGATACGCCGGGCGTGTACCGCGCGCCCTGCGCCGAATACTGCGGCACGCAGCATGCGAAGATGGCGCTGCTGATCGTGGCGCAGCCCGCCGACAGCTTTGCGGCGTGGTACGCGAACGAAATGCGCGATGC
>DASZNX010000308.1:0-10578 GCA_035551075.1 Gemmatimonadales bacterium
GCCCCAATCACCCCCGCCGTACCCGTCCAGACCACGCTCCGTATTAGGCCGTTGGTTCGACAGTTGGATGCGATCGCTGGGTATGGCGCTCGTTTTGTTCCTCATCATTCGTACCTTCCTCCTTGAAGCCTTTCAAATTCCCTCGGGCAGCATGGAACGCACGTTGCTCGCTGGAGATTTCCTCTTCGTCAATAAAGCCGTCTATGGCGCGCAGATCCCCGGCACCAAAGCGCGGCTGCCTGGATTCGAGACGCCGCAACACGGTGACGTAATTGTGTTCGCGTATCCGAAGGATCCCACGTTGAGCTATGTGAAGCGGGTCATCGGCGCGCCGGGCGACATTGTGGAGATGCGGCTCGGCCAGGTCTACGTGAACGGTCGCGCGATCGAGGAGCCTTACGTGCAGCGGTCCGATCCGATGCACGACGGCTTCGATCCCGAGTTCAATTGGCAGCGCGAGTACCTCGTGCAGCGGAGCGACGAGCAGCGGCGGCGCTATCATCCGACGCGCGACACGTGGGGTCCGCTGCGTGTCCCGATGGGCAAATACTTCGTCTTGGGAGACAACCGCGACAACTCCGCGGACTCCCGGTATTGGGGGTTTGTCGACGTGAGCGCGGTGAAGGGTCGCCCGCTCGTCGTCTATTTCAGTTATGACCGGGGTGCGCGCGATCCGCTGCCCTGGTTGACCGATATTCGCTGGAGCCGGCTCGGTTCGCTGATTCACTAGAGTGGTGCCGTCCGTTCCGAGAGGGGTGACCATTCCATGCAATTGAATACGGCGAAGCGCGCATCATTCGACGAGGGTTCTCTGGATCAGTATTTACGGGAAATCAGCAAGTATCCGCTGATTACGCGAGAGGAGGAGGTAACGCTCGCGCAGCGGATCAAGCAGAACGACGGGGAGGCGCTGGAAAAATTAGTGCGCTCGAACCTGCGGTTCGTGGTCTCGGTCGCCAAGAAATATCAGAATCAAGGCGTGTCGCTCTCCGATCTGATCAACGAGGGCAACCTCGGGCTGATCCGCGCGGCGCACAAATTCGACGAGACCAAAGGCATCAAGTTCATTTCCTACGCGGTCTGGTGGATCCGCCAGGCGATCCTGCAGGCGCTCGCCGAGCAGTCGCGCATCGTGCGGGTGCCGCTGAATCGCGCCGGGACGCTGCATCGCATCGGCAAACGCTCGGCGACGCTGCTCCAGGAGCTGGGTCGCGAGCCGACGGTCGAAGAAATCGCCGAAGGGATGGACATCTCGGAAGAGGAAGTGGCCAAGACGCTGTCGATCTCGCAGGCGCATCTCTCGCTCGACGCCCCGCTCACGCCGGGCGAAGACAACAAGCTGCTGGACTATCTGCCCGACACCCAGAATCCCGGTCCCGACGACGAGATCTTTGAGCACGCGCTGACCGAGTCCATCGAATCGGTGCTCGCGACGTTGAAAGAGCGCGAGGCCCGCATCCTGCGGCTGTATTTCGGACTCGAGGGGCAGGAGCCGATGACGCTCGAGGAGATCGGCTCTCAGCTGGGCATCACCCGGGAACGCGTGCGGCAACTCAAAGAGAAAGCCCTGGCGAGATTGCGGCACGTATCTCGCGCTCGGGCCCTCGAAAGCTTTCTCTCCTAAACACGTGCGTGGTGCGTAGTACGTGGTGCGTGGGAATGCGACCCACGTAGCACGCACCACGTACCACGTACGTTTATATTTCCCGCCCTATGGCCTCCCAAGCATCGTTCGACATTTCCACCGGCGCCGATCTTCAGGAAGTCGACAACGCCGTCAATCAAGCGCAAAAGGAAGTCGCGCAGCGCTATGACTTCAAAGGCTCCAAGGCGTCGATTGCCTTCGACCGCGCGAAGGCCACCCTGACACTCGTCGCCGATGACGACTTCAAGATGAAAGCGTTGTTCGACGTGCTACAATCGAAGATGATCAAGCGCGGCGTGCCGGTGAAAAACATGGAGCTCGGGGCAATCACCCCCGCCGCCAACGATACAGTCCGGCGCGAGATCAAGCTCACACAGGGTATTCCGCAGGAAAAAGCGAAAGCGATCGTAAAAGCGATCAAGGACAAGAAGTTCAAGAAGGCGCAAGGATCGATTCAGGGCGAAGAGATCCGGGTCTCGGCGCCCTCCAAGGATGAGCTGCAGGAAGTAATCGCCTTCTTGCGGTCGCAGGATTTCGGAATTGAGCTCCGGTTCGGGAACTATCGCGGATGAAGCTGGGCGTCATTTCCCTCGGCTGTGACAAGGCGACGGTCGATTCCGAGCGGCTCGTGGGCGAGCTGGTCGGGCACGGCGCGGTCGTGACGAGCGAGCTGCCGGCCGCCGACGTCATTTTGGTCAACACGTGTGGCTTCATCGACGCGGCGAAACAGGAGTCGATCGATGCCATTCTCGGCGCCGCCAGGTTGAAGGAAACCGCGGCGGTCAAGGCGGTTGTTGCGGTCGGCTGTCTCGTTCAACGGTACAAGCAGGAGCTGACGCAGGAAATTCCGGAAGTCGATCTGATGCTGGGATTCTCCGACCTGCATCACCTCGTCCCGGAGCTCGCGAAGCGCGGCCTGATCGATGACCCGGTGGCATCCCATCCGGGCGTCCGTCAATTTCTCGGCGAGCAATCGCACGTCCGCTATCTCAAGATCTCCGAAGGCTGCGATCACACGTGTGCGTTTTGCGCGATCCCGTTGATGCGCGGCAAACATCGCTCGGAGCCGCTCGCCCGGTTGGTCCGGGAGGCCCAGCAGCTCGAGGCGCAGGGCGCCAAAGAGATCAATCTCGTTGCCCAGGATCTCGGCCATTGGGGCAGGGACCTGGGATTACGTGGGCCCAAGCTGCCCGACTTGCTCGAGGCGCTGCTCAGGGAGACGACCATTCCCTGGTTCCGGCTGCTCTACGTCTACTCCGCCGGGCTAAGCGAGCGACTCGTGGATCTGATGGCGCGCGAATCACGCATCGTTCCCTATATCGACATGCCGATCCAACACGCCAGTGATCGCATGCTCGAGCGCATGCGGCGTCCCGAGCGCATCCGAACGCTGCGCGAGAAGCTCTCCTGGCTGCGCGACGCGATTCCTGATCTCGCGATTCGCACGACCTGTCTCGTCGGGTTCCCGGGCGAGACGGAAGCAGACTTCCGGGAGTTGCTGGCATTCCTCGAAGAGGCGCAGTTCGACCGGCTCGGCGCGTTTGCCTATTCGCCGCAGGACGGTACCCGGGCGATGCAATACGAGGACGACGTCCCTGACGTCGTCAAGAAAGAGCGACACGAGGAAGTGCTGGAGGTCCAACGTTCGATCTCCGCCGAGCGGCTGGAACGGTTCGTGGGACGCGAAGTGGACGTTCTGATCGACGGTCTCGAAGTGGAGAGCGGCATAACAGCCGGCCGCGTGCAATGGCAGGCCGATGACGTCGACGGTGTGACGTATCTGGAGCGCGGCGGGTGGGCTCAGCCGGGGGACTTCGTGCGCGCGCGAATCACCGCGAGCGAGGACTATGACTTCCAGGCGGCTGCGCTGACGTGACACGATCGAGCGAGCTCTTCGACCGGGCGAAACGGGTGTTGCCCGGTGGCGTGAATTCACCCGTGCGGGCGTTCCGGGCAGTTGGCGGGACGCCTTTTTTCGTGTCGCACGGGCACGGGTCGAGCCTCGCCGATGTCGATGGCCACGAGTACATCGACTACGTCTGCTCGTGGGGAGCGCTCATTCTCGGCCACGCGCATCCCGCTGTTCTCGCGGCGGTCGCCACGGCCGCGGAACGAGGCTGGACCTACGGCGCGCCCTGCGAAGCGGAAGTCGAGCTCGCGGAAGAGGTCCGGCGGCGCATGCCCAGCCTGGAAATGATGCGTTTCGTGAACAGCGGCACGGAAGCGACCATGGCCGCCGTGCGGCTCGCGCGCGCTGCCACCGGACGCGAGCTGATCATCAAATTCGACGGCTGCTATCACGGTCACGCCGACGGCTTTCTCGTGAAGGCTGGATCGGGGGTCGCGACGCTCGGACTTCCCGACAGTCCCGGCGTCCCTGCCGAGCTCGCGCGCCTCACGCTCACGGCGCAGTTCAACGACGACCGTACCGTCGCGGACCTCTTTCGCAAGCATGCCGACCGGATCGCCGCCATCATCGTCGAGCCCTATGTCGGCAACGCGGGGTTCATCGCGCCCGAGCCGGATTTTCACGCGTCGCTCCGCGCGCTGTGCGACCGGCACGGCGCACTCCTGATCTTCGACGAGGTCATGACCGGATTTCGCGTCGCGGCGGGCGGCGCCCAGGAGCAGCTCGGCATCAAACCCGATCTCACGACGCTCGGCAAAATCGTGGGTGGCGGTTTTCCGGTCGGCGTGTATGGCGGCCGGGCCGATCTCATGAAGCGGATTGCGCCCGAGGGACCGGTCTATCAGGCGGGCACGTTGTCGGGCAATCCGGTCGCGATGGCGGCTGGGCTTGCCACCCTGCGTGAAGCGGCGGCGCCTGGTTTCTACGATGCGCTCGATCGGCGCACCGACCGGCTCGTGGCCGGCTTAGCGGCCGTAGCCGCGCGGCATGACGTGCCGGCGTCCGTGAGCCACGCGGGATCGATGTGGGGTCTCTATTTCACCGCCGGCCCCGTACACGACTACGACGACGCGCGCCAGACCGACACCGCGCTCTTTGCGCGCTGGCACAAGGCGGCCCTCGCGCGAGGCGTGTTTCTCGCCCCGTCGTCATTCGAGGCGGGATTCGTGTCGAGCGCGCATTCGGATGCCGACATCGACTTCACGATCCGCGAGCTCGATGCCGCGTTGGGTGAAGCGCGCGGTCGCTAGCGCCGCGCTGCTTGCGGCGCTCGGATGCGGGGGAGGGCGCCCCGCGGCACCGCCGGCGCCGACTGCAGAGCCGGAGCAGCGCGTCGGTCTGGCTGTCGGCGCCGCGTATGCCTCCATCGGCGGCGCCGAAAGCGGCGAGCTGTTCGTCAGCGAAGCGGGAAGCGGCGTGCCGGTTGGCTCGATTGCCGCGGGCGCCCGCTGGCTCGTGGTTCGCGATTCGGCCGATCCGTCGCGCGTCCGGCTGATTAAAGCCGACAGTTCCCGCAGTGACGCCTTGCGCGGCATCGCGGTCGTCAATGTGACGGAGAACCGGTTTGTCGTAGCGAATGGACGCCGCTATCGTGGCCGAATCAACATCACAGCGGATCGCGCTGGTCTCACGGTCGTCAATCGTCTGGGACTCGAGAGCTACCTCGCGGGCGTCGTGGGGCCGGAGATCGGCGCGCGCCGCCCGGACGAAGCAGCGGCCGTGCTCGCGCAATCCGTCGTGTCACGCACGTTCGCGATGAAAAACAGCGGCCGCTGGGAGTCTCTTGGTTTCGATGCCTACGCCGACACCCGGGACCAGGTGTATTTGGGCGTGGCCGTTGAGACCCCGCAGGTGTGGGATGCTGTTCGGGCGACAACGGGACAGGTCTTGCGCTATGACGGCGCGGTGATCGACGCCTATTTCCATTCCACCTGCGGATACAGCACAGCCGGCGTCGAGGAGGTCTTTGCCACCGCGCAGCGCCGTCCCTACCTGCGGCCGGTCTCGGACGATCGTGGCGGCGGTCATTATTACTGCGACATCTCGCCGCGATTTCGCTGGCGCGAAGAATGGGATGGCTCCAAGCTGCGCGCTATATTGTCGCGAACGCTGCCCGCGGTCACGCCATTGTCGGGCGACGGCCTGCAAAAAATTACCGACGTCACTGTCAGTCGCTCCACGCCATCG
This sequence comes from Gemmatimonadales bacterium, assembly GCA_035551075.1. Taxonomy (GTDB): domain Bacteria; phylum Gemmatimonadota; class Gemmatimonadetes; order Gemmatimonadales; family GWC2-71-9; genus 20CM-2-65-7. The sequence goes on from DASZNX010000308.1 coordinate 5,742, forward strand.
GGACGCGTCGGAGAATTACGCATCGTGTTCGAGCGGGGCGACGTACGCATACCAGGATCCGACGTGCGATCCGTATTTCGGCCTGATCCGGATCGCCTGCTTGCCAGCGCGGCATTTCAGTTGACCGTCTCGAAGACCAACGGCGAAGTCACCCGCGTGGTGGCGGCAGGGGCCGGCTCGGGGCATGCCGTGGGCATGTGCCAGTGGGGCGCGATCGGCCGGGCCCGGGCAGGGCAGGACTACCGCGCGATTCTCACCACGTACTTTCCGGGGACGAAAATTGAGAAGCTCTACTAAGACGGCCGGACGGCCTGACGGCCCGACGGCCCTGCGGATACCGGTAATCGTTGCCGCGGTGTTGACCGCTTGGCCGTGTGGCCATCTGGCCGCCCAAGGTGTTCTGAACGAGTTCTCGTACGAAAACATGCGCCTGTCGGGCGTTCAGCTCGACCTCGGCGTGCTCGGCGCGAACCAGCTGACCGGCACGACGGTGGGCGGGCTGCGGCTCGACTTCGGTCACATCGCGCCACAGGTGCGGCTCCTCTTGGGACTCTCCTATTTCAAGTCGCACTTTGACGATCACACGTTGAACAAGTTCAAGCAGGCGATCGACAGCATCGTCACCGATCCGTCGGGCGACGATAGCATCCAGCTGGGGACCATCTCACTCGGCGACATCATCGGCGACGTCGACTTCCAGTTCGTGTTCCCGCAAGGACACGGCATCACCGCGTACATCGGAACGGGCGTGAGCGTGCACGTGCGCAACGGCAGTGGCGCCGCGATCAACGGGACGTTCGTGGAAGACGCGCTCGACGTCGTTACCGCGGGGTTGAATGGGACCGTCGGCTTCGAGTTCAATCTCACGCGTGCCTTGCGGTTCACGGTCGATGGCCGAGGCGTGCTGTCGAGCGGCTTGCAGACCGCGAGCCTGCGCACGGGATTGATGTATCGGCTGCCTGCGGGTCGCGCGCCGGCGGCTGGAGGAGCCGGGAAGAAAAAGTGAACGAGCCGGTCCGTGTGGGCGTCATCGGTGCCGGCGCGATCTCACAGGTCGCGCACCTGCCCGTCTTGCGTCGCCTCGCGGGTGTCGAAGTCGCGGCAATCTGCGACAACGACCTCGGGAAAGCGCAGGCTCTCGCCGCGCGATTCGACGTGCAGGACACCTACGACGATATCGAAGAAGTGCTCCGCTACGGGAATGTCGATGTCGTGGTGATCTGCACGCCCAATCACCTCCACGAGATTCACGTCACGTCGGCACTCGCCGCGGGCGCCCATGTGCTCTGCGAGCGACCACTGGCGTTGAATGTCGCGGGCGTGGAACGAGTCCTGGCGGCGAGCGACAAGTACGGCAAACGCGTGATGGTGGGGATGAACCACCGGTTTCGCTCCGACGTCCAGGCGGTCCGCGGCTTTCTCGCCGGTGGCGACCTCGGCGGCCTGCAGGCCGTCCGCGGCGGCTGGTACACCTTTCAGCCCTCCCGCCAAATGCTCGGCTGGCGCTTGCGCCGGAACGAAGCCGGCGGCGGCGCGATGCTCGATCTGGGGCTGCCGCTCATCGATCTCGGCCTGTGGCTCGCGGGTTGGTCGGCCCCGAAACGCATCTCGGCGCATCTTACTCGGCCGACCAAGGACGGCGTCGAGGACATGGGCTCCGCACTGCTCGTGCTCGAAAATGGCGTGTCGATCGCGGTCGACGTGAGCTGGCGCCACTTGGGAGAAGGGGAGCGGTTCTGGTTCGACATCCTGGGCGTGCGCGGATCGGCGATGATTCAGCCGCTGCGCATCTTCCGTGAACAGCACGGCGCCGCGGTCGATGTCACGCCCACCGGCGCAATCGGTCGAGAGACGCAGTTCACCCAGTCGTATCGCGCCGAATGGATGTACTTCCTCGCGGTGATCAAGGGCGACGTGAACGCACCGCCGCCACGCGACCAGCTCGCGCTGCAGCGCGTGCTGGACGCGATTTACCGCTCGGCCGACGAAGGGCGCGACGTTCTGCTGTGAGCAGCCGGCGGATGTGGTTGTTGGTCGTGCTGGGGGCGGTCGCGCTCACCGCCAGCTATCCTCCGTTTGTCCTTCCCCCGCTCAGTTTCTTCGCCATCACTCCGGTGGTGCTGCTCATCCGCCAGGCGGCGATCGATCAAAGCCCTCGCGCGGCGTTCCGCTGGGGATGGTGGTACGGATTCATCTCCAACGCCTTCGTCCTCTACTGGATGATCGTGGCGCTGTGGCATTTCACGCCGCTCTCGGCGCTGGGCTACTTCGCGACCATCGCGATCATCGGCGTAATGACCGCGGTGATGTTCTGGTTTGTCGTCCGGCTGCGGCTGGCCGCTCCGGGCGTGCCACTCTGGGTCGTCTTGCCGGTCGCCTGGACGGCGCTCGAGTGGCTGATCGGCCATCTCGGCGATGCGCGGTTCCCGTGGCTCGGCCTCGGCACGTCGCTGGCGGATGCGCCGCTTCTCGTGCAATGGGCGGACATCGCGGGCGCCCGCGGTGTGACGCTCTGGCTGGCGTGGTGCAACGTGATGATCGTCGAGGCACTCATCGACGTCAGCCGGAGGCCGGTTGTCCTGCGCCGTCTTGGCCTCGTCATTGCCACGGTGCTGCTGGCCGTAGGATACGGCGCGTGGAGAATGAAGTATTTGCCGTATCGCGAGCTGGGCGTGGTTGGGATGGTGCAGCCCGATGAGCAGTTCGATGAGAAGTTTGATCCCGCGCACGCCGACAGTGTGATCGGGACGTTGCTCGAAGGCTCGCGCCATCTCACCGCTCGGTTTCCCAAGCCGAGCTTGATCATCTGGCCGGAAGCGGCGATTCCCGATTTTCTGTGGCGCCGTCCGGCCTGGGTCAATCGGATTACGAGTTTTGTGAAGGAAACACGCATCCCCATTTTCACCGGCGTCGTGTGGGCCGACACGACGTGGCGCTCGAGGCTGGATCCTTACTACAACGCCGCGATCTACATCGACACGACCGGGAACTGGCGACCATACCCGGTTTACGCGAAGCATTATCTCGTGCCCGTCACGGAGCGCGTTCCGTTCGTTCCGGTCGGCGTCTTTCGAGCGATTCCGGGTCTCAGGAACTGGTCGGGCGGATTCTCACCCGGCCGCGATCTGCCGCTCTACAACACGGCGTTCGGCAAGTTCGGCGTTATCGTCTGTTACGAGTCGGCGTTCGAGGATCTGACGCGCAGGTATCGCGCGCTGGGCGCGAATTTCCTCGTCAACATCACGAATGACGCCTGGTTCGGCCGCACCAGCGCGCCCAAACAGCATGCGTCCCATTTGATTTTGCGCGCGATTGAAACGCGCATGGGTGTGGCGCGCGCTGCGAATTCCGGTATCACGGAGTTCGTGGATCCGTTTGGCCGCACCTATCTCAATACCAAGCTCGATGAACGCACCTACGTATCGGGAGTCGTCATCACCACCGATGTGATCCCGCTCTACGTCCGTCTCGGCGATTGGGTGGGCACGCTCGTCGTCGTGCTCACGCTCGGTGGCGTCGGCCTGCTGGTGCAGCGTCGCTTCCGGCCATGACACGCGTCGGGGTCGACGTGGGCGGGACATTCACCGATCTCGTCGCGGTCAGTCCCGACGGCAAAGTCGACATTCGGAAGGTCGCCAGTACACCACACGATCCATCCATTGGGCTGTTTCGCGCGCTCGACCTGTTGAGCGCGGCTTCACTCGATGTCCTGGTGCACGGCACGACGGTCGCGACCAATGCATTGCTCGAGCGTCGCGGCGCGCACGTCGTGCTCGTGACAACAGCAGGATTCGAGGATCTCCTCTGGCTGCGCCGGCAGGACCGGCCCGCGCTCTACGACCTGGCCCGCGACCACCCGCCGCCGCTGGTCACGCGCGAGGATGTGATCGGCGCGCGCGAGCGGATGGGGCCGGATGGAGCGGTGCTCGCATTAACCGAATCGGAAATTGGGCGCGTGACCGGCGCCGTCGCCGACCGCCACCCCGAGTCGGTCGCGATCGCGCTGCTATTCGCGTTTCGGCACCCGGATCACGAGCGGCGACTCGCCACCGCGCTGCGCCACGCGTTTCCGGGTGTTCCCGTGACTGCCAGTCACGAAGTGCTGCCGGTTTTTCGGGAGTACGAGCGCACCAGCACCACTACCGCAGAAGCGTATCTGCGTCCCAAAGTCGGCTCATACATCGCCAAAACGGCCGCAGCCGCCAAGGCCCATGGCGTTCGATCGCTGACGATCATGACATCGAGCGGCGGAACGCTCGGTCCGGAGCATGCGACCCGCCGCGCGGCGAGTCTCGCGCTGTCTGGCCCCGCCGGAGGCGTCGTGGGCGCCGGCCTGGTGGGTTCCGCCGTCGGGATCCGCGATCTGCTGACTCTCGATATGGGCGGAACGAGCGCCGATGCGAGCCTGGTGATGGGTGGCGTCGCGCTCAGTGAGGGAGCGGAAGTGATCGCCGGCGTGCCCCTCGCATTGCCGGCGATTCTCATCGAAACCGTGAGCGCGGGTGGCGGCAGCATCGCGACGGTGGACGACGGCGGTGCCCTGCGCGTCGGGCCGCGGAGTGCGGGAGCGGAGCCCGGACCGGCCTGTTACGGCCACGGCGGCACCGAGCCCACGGTTACGGATGCCTGCCTCGTGCTGGGATGGCTCGACCCCGATTACCCGCTGGCTGATTCGGTGCGCCTCGATCGAACGGCCGCCGAGCGCGCGTTGTCGACGATCGCGCACGCATTGGGAAATCGCGTGCCGCATGACGTCTGCGACGTGGCGGCGGGCATCGTTCAGGTCGCGGCGGCGGTAATGGCGCGGGCGCTGAAACGCGTGAGCGTGGCCCGCGGC
>DASZNX010000309.1:0-6517 GCA_035551075.1 Gemmatimonadales bacterium
GTCCAGGTGGTGGGCGGGAGCCCGCCGGCTCCTCCACCAGCCGGGGGTGCGGGGGCGGGGGCGGGGATGGGGGCCGGGGCGGCCGCAGCGACCGGGGCAGCCTCGGAAGCGCTGCTGGGCCAGCCTGCCGGAAGCGGACCCGCGTCCGCGCTGCGTCTGGAGCCCGGGGTCGTGTATCTGTTGCCGTCGGAAAACACCCGGGTCTCACCGCGTGCGCTGCGCGAGGATGGATCCCCAGCTGCCCCGGTTGCAGTGACTTGGACGTCGCTGCGCACCGACATTGCCAGCGTCGATCAGAGCGGAAACGTGGTCGCGCTCGCGCCGGGCCAGGGGACGATTCAGGCAACTGCGGCGGGAGGACTGACCGCTACAGCGCCGGTCGTGGTGCAGCAGGCGGACATCGCGATCAGGGAAGGGTCCGCGCTGCTCTTGTCGCCGAACGAGATCGATACCCTGCATGTAATCGTGACCTCGCAGAACGGCCGCAGCGTGAACCCGCTCGTGCTGCAATGGGCGTCGAACGATCAGAGCGTCGCGCGGGTCAGTTTGGCGGGCGTCGTGACGGCGGTCGGGCCGGGAAAGGCGATGCTGACGGTTTCGGGGTTGCTCCAGAGCAAGACAATCGAAGTGTCCGTGCACAAGGTGGTCGACAAGCTGTCGGTGCGCCCGCGGGTCTCGACGGAAGTTCAGGTGCCGCTCACCGCCGCAACGAAGTTCGAAGCCCAGGCGCTCAGCGCGGACAATGCGATCGTGGCGGAAGCACCACTCCGCTGGAGCGTGGCCGATTCGTCAATTGCCGGTTTTGATACCCGAACCGGGATGCTCACCGGGAAATCGCTCGGGAAGACGCAGCTCACCGTGCGCGGGCCGGGATCCGGTCTCGCCGTCACCTGGAACGTCAGCGTCGTCGCGGGCACGGTGCGGTTCATCGAACCGCGCATCGGCATCGGAGTGAATCAGCGCCACACGCTGCGCGGCAACTGGGTCGATGACCAGGGCACGGTAATGGGCCCGGCCGCGAATCTCACGTGGAGCAGCGACAATCCCCAGGTGGCGACCGTGGGCGAGGACGGCACGGTTGCCGGCACGGGATACGGGCATGCGCGCATTACGGCTACCGCGCCCGGCGGCAAAACGTCGACCGCGGATGTCTTTGTGATCGGTGAGATCGTGGTCGCCAGCTCGCGCAGCGGCAAGTTCCAGCTGTACTCCGTCGATCGCGCGAATCTGGCCCAGCTCACCAAGCTGACGCCGGCCGCCGATACGGCATCGGCGAACGATCCGGCGTTCTCCCCGGACGGCTCGCGCATTGCGTTCGTCAGCCAGCGCGATGGCAACCCCGAGATCTATGTCATGAACGCGGATGGCTCGGGTATTACGCGGCTCACGAACGATCCGCAGGCCGATGGCCGTCCCGTGTTCACCGCGGATGGGCAATCACTGTTGTTCCATTCGTCGCGTACTGCGGGAAAGCAGCAGATCTGGTCCGTGAATGTCGACGGCACGGGACTCACGCAGCTCACGAAGGACTCGATCAATTTCTCGCCCTCGCTCGCGCCCGACGGGCAGACGGTCGCGTATGTGTCGCTGCGCGACAAGAACTACGACATCTGGCTGATGGCCAAGGATGGCAGCAATCAGCGGCGCTTCACGGTGACTCCCCAGATGCGCGAATGGGACCCGCATTTCATGCGCGACGGCACGCTCGCCTATCTCGTCGAGCGCAAAGAAGGCAACCGGACTGTCCAACAGGTGGTACGCGCCGATCTCAGCACGGGCGCTGTTACCGCGCTCACCGGCACCGATCTGGCGATCGCTGCATTTTCCGTTTCTCCTGCCGGCGACCTCGTCGCGCTGGTGGTCAACCCTGATCCGCAAAACAAACGCAACCCGCAGTACAAGGTCTACATCCAGCAAGTGGGATCCGGCACTCCGCTGCCCCTGCCTACCACAGGGACCGAGCAGATGATCACGCCGACGTTCCGTCCCTAGATTACAGCGCGCCATGCGCGCCTGCGTTCTCACCGCCACCGGCGGACTCGACAAACTGCAGATCAAGGAAATGCCTGACGCTCCCCGTCCCAAAGCGGGCGAAGTGCGTCTCGCGATTCGGGCGGCAGCCTTGAATCATCTCGATCTGTTCGTCGCGGAGGGCTTGCCCGGCAGCGCCGAACGGTTTCCCCATATCGTCGGCGCGGACGCCGCGGGCGTTATCGAATCAGTGGGCCCCGACGTCACGGCCGTCCGCGCGGGCGATCGCGTGATGATCAATCCTGGCATCTCCGACTACACGTGTGAGTTCTGCCAGGCCGGCGAGCAGTCGCTCTGCGTCAATTATCGGCTACTCGGTGAGCATCTCCCCGGGACTCTGGCCGAGTTCGTAACGATCCCGGCGCACAACGTGGCACGCATCCCCGCACTGCTGCCGGTACTCGGGTTTGCCGAGGCGGCCGCGTTTTCGCTCGTGACGCTGACTGCGTGGCGTATGCTGACGACTCGGGCGCAGGTCAAAAAGGATGAGACGGTGCTCATTTGGGGAATCGGCGGCGGGGTGTCGCTCGCGGCACTGCGCATCGCCAAGCTCATCGGCGCGCGCGCGCTCGTGACCTCATCGAGCGACGCGAAGCTCGAAGCCGCGAAAGCACTCGGCGCCGACGTCACGCTCAATCATCGCACCCAGGACGTGGCGAAGGAGGTCCGGGCGCTCACCAACAAGCGCGGGGTCGATGTCGTGGTCGAAAACGTCGGCCAGGCGACCTGGGATAGCTCGCTCCGTTGCCTGCGGCGCGGCGGCCGGTTGGTAACGTGTGGCGCGACGTCAGGCCCGCAGGGGGGCCTCGATATCAGGCGGTTGTTTTGGCACCACTGGAGTATTCTCGGATCGACGATGGGCAACGCAGCGGAGTACGCGGAAATCGTCCGCCGCCTTGGTCAAGGCGAGCTGCGGCCGACGGTGGACCGGGTCTTTCCACTCGAGCGCGCGCGCGATGCCTACGAGCGCCTCCAGAACGGGCAGCAACTCGGCAAAGTGGTCATCGAGATCTAGTTTTTCGGCGGCTGGTTTCCGTTGCTTTTCCTAGTCTAAGTATTTAATTTTTAGCAACTTAGCCCATTTCAGGGCACCCCTGATACCCGACACCTGACACCTGATTCCCATGACCGGTCCTAACGTCCGCGAACGCATCCTACCGCGCCTCATCGAAGACGAGCTGAAGGAATCATTCCTCGACTATTCGATGAGCGTCATCGTGCAGCGCGCGCTGCCCGATGTGCGCGACGGCCTGAAGCCCGTCCACCGTCGCATCCTCTACGCGATGCACGAGCTCGGCCTTGTTCCCGGCCGGCCGTACAAGAAAGCCGCGACGGTCGTCGGCGACGTGCTGGGCAAGTACCATCCCCATGGCGACATCGCGGTCTACGACTCGCTCGTGCGGATGGTGCAGGACTTCTCGCTGCGCTACCCGCTGATCGACGGGCAAGGGAACTTCGGATCGGTCGACGGCGACTCAGCGGCCGCCTATCGGTACACGGAAGCGCGGCTCACGCGCATCGCGATGACGATGCTGGAGGACATTGACAAGAACACGGTCGATTTCGTCCCCAACTTCGACGATCGCCTGCAGGAGCCCACCGTCCTCCCCGGACGGCTGCCGAATCTGATCGTCAACGGCTCGGCCGGCATCGCGGTCGGCATGACGACGAACATCCCGCCGCACAACCTCGGTGAGGTCGTGCAGGCGATCGTCCATCTTGTCGATCATCCGAATGCCACGATCAAAGACATTCGGAAGATCGTCAAAGGGCCGGACTTTCCGACCGGGGCGATCATCTACGGCCGCGACGGGATCAAGGAATGCTATGAGAAGGGCCGCGGCCGGATCGTCATTCGCGCGCGCGCGATCGTTGAGGAGAAGGAGTCGACCGGCAAGCAGCAGATCGTCGTGGCGGAATTCCCCTACCAGGTGAGCCCCGAGCGTGTACACGAGCAGATCCGCGACCTGGTGCTCGCCAAGAAGCTCGAAGGCATCAGCGACGTCCGCAACGAATCCGATAAGGAAGGGATCCGGCTCGTCATCGAGCTGAAGCGCGACGCCATCCCCATGGTCGTGCTGAACCAGCTCTACAAGCATACGCAGATGCAGCAGACCTTCGGCGCCATCATGCTCGCCCTGGTGGATGGCGTGCCGAAGGAAATGACGCTGATCGAGATCCTGCAAAACTTCATCGAGCACCGCCACACCGTCATCACGCGCCGCACGCAATTCGAGCTGCAGCGCGCCCAGGACCGCGAGCACATCCTCGAAGGCTTGAAGATCGCCGTCGACAACATCGACGAGGTCATCAAGATCATCAAGAAGTCGAAGGACACGCCATCGGCCGACGCGGCGCTACGCAAGCGCTTCAAGCTTTCCGAGAAGCAGTCGGCCGAAATCCTGAATATGCGGCTCGCGCGGCTCACCGCTCTCGAGATCACGAAGCTCGAGGAGGAGTTGAAGGACGTCCGCAAATTCATCAAGGAATGCAAGGAGATCCTCGCGTCCAAGCCGCGGCGCATGAAGATCCTCAAGGAAGAGCTCACCGAGCTCGCGCAGGGCTTTGGGGACGATCGGCGGACCGAAATCGTGGCCGATCAGGGCGAGTTCTCGATCGAGGACCTGATCGCCGAAGAAGACATGGTCATCACGGTCTCTCACGAGGGCTACATCAAACGGCTGCCGGTTTCCGCGTACCGGCGTCAGCGGCGTGGCGGGAAAGGCGTCATCGGCGCGCACCAGAAGGAAGACGACTGGGTCGAGCACCTTTTCATCGCCTCGACGCACGACTACGTGATGTTTTTCACCGAGCAGGGCCAGTGCTACTGGCTGAAGGTGCACGAGATCCCGCAGGCGGCGCGCGCGGCGCGCGGCAAGCCGATTCTCTCGTGTGTCGCGATGAAGCCCGACGAACGGCTCGCGGCGCTGGTGCCGGTGCGGGAATTCTCGGAAGACCAATTCCTGCTGTTCGCCACGAAGGACGGCCTCGTAAAGAAGACCGTGCTCTCGGAGTTCGGGAATCCGCGCTCCGTGGGCATTCGCGCCATCAACATCGAGAAAGGCGATCAGCTGATCGACGTCCAGGTGACCGACGGCAAGAACGACATCGTGCTCGCAACGGCAAAGGGCATGAGCATCCGGTTCCATGAGAAAGACGTGCGGGACATGGGCCGGACGGCGACGGGCGTCAAAGGCGTGGAGCTCGACAAGAAGGACGCGGTGATCGACATGGTCGTTGTGCGGCGCAAGTCGACGCTCCTCACGGTCACCGAGAAGGGCCTGGGCAAGCGATCCGAGCTCGACGAGTACCGCGTGCAGCACCGCGGTGGTCGGGGCATCATCACGCTGAAACACAGCGACAAGACCGGCGACATCGTCGCGCTCAAGGAGGTCTTGCCCGACGACGAGTTGATGATGATCACCGAGAAGGGGATCATGATCCGTGTCCCGGTGGAGGGCATCCGGATCTCGGGCCGGAATACGCAGGGCGTGAAGATCATGAACCTCACGGCCGGCGACGTGGTGGTGGACGTGGCGCGCGTGGTGAAGGAAGACGAAGACGAGGCGGAGGTCGAAGCGGATGAGGACGAGACGCCGCCGCCATCCAAGTCCAGGTCCAAAGAAAAGCCGGCCAAGGCGAAGAAGTAACGTGGTCACGCCGAAGGACATCCAGGACGCCGCAGCGGGGCTGCGGGGTGTCGCGCGGCGCACCCCCCTGATTTACGTCGCGGAGCTCGGCGCGCACCTCAAGCTCGAGAACGAGCAGCCCATCGGCGCGTTCAAGATTCGCGGCGCCTACAACGCGATCCGGAAGCTCCCCGACGCCGCGCGGCAGCGCGGCGTGATCACCTACTCGTCCGGCAATCACGGCCAGGCCGTCGCATACGCCGCCAAGCAGTTCGGCGTGCGCGCCGTCGTTACCATGCCCGAAACGGCGCCCGCGATCAAAGTGGAAGGCGTAAAAAAATGGGGTGGTGAAGTCGTGTTCGCGGGCCGCACCTCGGAAGACCGCCGCGTACAGGCGGAGGAGATCGCCAGGAGCGAAGGCCTGGCGATCGTGCCGCCGTTCGATCATCCCGATATTGTCGCCGGACAGGCGACCGTAGCGCTCGAAATCGTCGAGCAGCTGCCTGGCGTCGAGACCGTCGTCGTTCCGGTCGGCGGTGGCGGTCTGATCTCCGGTGTCATCGCGGGACTCGCAGCCGCGAAAAGCCCGGCCGTGGTGTGGGGCGTGGAGCCGATTGGCGCACCCAAACTCCACCATTCGCTGGCCGAGGGGAAAGTGGTGCGTCTGGAGCGGACGGGGAGCATCGCCGACGGACTGATCACGCTCAACGTCGGCGACATACCATTCGCCGAAATCAGCAAGGAGCGCGAACGGATTCGCGGCGTGGTGCTGGTCGATGATGACAGCATCCGCGCCGCCGTGCAGTTTCTATGGCGGACCTGCCGACTCGCCGTCGAGCCGTCGGGTGCCGCAACGA
>DASZNX010000310.1:0-3515 GCA_035551075.1 Gemmatimonadales bacterium
CCGACGGGCCGCCCGGCCATCCTCGAAGCGCACGCGTACAACTTCTGGTACGGCGCCAACCACGCGCTGCACGACGTCACCTGCAGCATCCCGCGCAACGCCATCACGGCGCTGATCGGACCGTCGGGGTGCGGGAAGACCACGTTCCTGCGCTCGATCAACCGCATGCACGATCTGACTCCCGGAGCGCGACACAGCGGGGATCTGCGGATCGACGGCGCCTCGATTTTTGCGCCGGGCACGGACGTCGTGGATTTGCGGCGGCGCATCGGAATGGTGTTCCAGCGTCCCAACCCGTTTCCGAAATCGGTCTACGACAACGTCGCCTACGGACCGCGGCTCAACGCGTTGTGCGCGGACCGTGAGTTGCCGGATCGAGTCGAACGCGCCCTCCGCGGCGCGGCCCTGTGGGACGAGGTGACCGGCCGGTTGCGCGAGCCGGGAACGGCGCTGTCGGGCGGCCAGCAGCAGCGGCTCTGCATCGCGCGGGCGCTCGCCAATGAGCCCGAGCTGCTGCTGATGGATGAGCCCTGCTCGGCGCTCGATCCCATCGCGACGCAGCGCATCGAAGAGTTGTTGGTCGAGCTCAAGCAGAGGTACACAATCGTGATCGTCACGCATAACATGCAGCAGGCGGCGCGCGTGGCGGATTTTACCGGCTTCTTTTACATCGGTCATCTCGTCGAGTTTGGGGAGACCAATCAGATATTCACGCGCCCGGCGGACGAACGAACAGAGGCATATATCACAGGAAGGTTCGGATGAACGCACAGCCGGCGAGTCATCGCCATTTCCACGACGAGCTCTCGGAGCTCAAGGTCGCGCTGCTCAACATGTCGGGCGAGGCCCAGGCTGCGCTCGCCGCCTCGGTTGAAGCGGTGTTGCAGCGCGACGGCGAGAAGGCCAAACAGGTCATCCAGGGCGACCGCGAGATCGATCACCTCGAGCTGGAGGTCGAGGACAAGGTGATCCGCCTGCTCGCGACGCAGCAGCCGATGGCGCGCGATCTGCGGTTTCTCACGGCGGCGATGAAAATCGCGAATGACCTCGAGCGGGTCGGCGATCACGGGGTCAACATCGCGCAATCGGCCGAGCGGCTGCTCGCCAGCCGGCCGATCGTGCCGGAGCCGGAGTTACTCGAGATGGCGCGCCAGGCGCGGACGATGCTCGCCGACGCCCTCGATGCGTTCGTGCGTGGTGACGCGCAGGCCGGTCGCGCGATCTGCCGCCGCGACGACTCGGTCGACGCGCTGCATCAGTCGATGTTCCGAATCCTGCTGACGCACATGATGGAAGACCCGCACATCATCGGGACCGCGATGGAGCTCTTTTTAGTCAGCCGGAATCTCGAGCGCGTTGCCGATCTGGCAACGAACATTGCAGAAGATGTCGTGTTTCTGGTCGAGGGGAAATCGATTAAGCATCACGCCGAGGGATAGGCGCGCGGTCAGTCGGTGCGATAGCGATAATACGTCGCGGGCGGCAGCGGTCTGCGCCGCAGCACGTCTTCGGAGACGAACAGCCGCACGAGAATCAGCCCGGTGAGAAAGCCGCCGATATGCGCGAAGAACGCCACGCCACCTTTCTCGAGCTGGCTGAGGCTGAACAAGCCACTCAGTACCTGCAGCACGATCCAGTACCCGAGCATGACGTAGGCGGGTAACGTGACGCTGGTGATATAGATCGGCAGGATGATCAGTGTGTGCACGCGCACGCGCGGATACAACAGGATATAGGCGCCGAGCACACCGCTGATTGCACCCGATGCGCCGACCATCGGCACGACGGAGTGCGGGCTGATGAATGTCTGGGTCGCGGCCGCCGCCACGCCGCACAGCAAGTAAAAAATCAAATACTTTGCGTGACCCATCGCGTCTTCGATGTTGTTGCCGAATACCCACAGAAATAGCATGTTGCCGATGAGGTGCAGCCACCCGCCGTGAATGAACATCGACGTGATCACGGTATAGTACTTCGGGACGGCATCCACGACGCAGACCATTCCGGGAGCGAGCTCGACCCCGCTGCCCGGTCTCGCCTGCCTGAGGATCTCTCCAGGAATCAGCCCGTACTGGCAGACCGACCGCGCCATCGGCCCCGCGGCACCCGCTCCCTCAACGAGAAGGAAGACGAGGACGTTGGCGACAATGATGGCAACCGTGATGACAGCCGGCGTCTCGGTGGGATTCTCGTCCTTGTACGGAAACATCCCGGAAATCTAGAGGGCTGTTCCCTTGGGCGCTTTCGGACTCTCCACAAAGGCTTTCAACCGGGCAGCCGCGGCATCCCACTGCGCCGCGACGTGATCGAGATACTGCCGGGCGATTTCCAGCCGCTTGGCATCGAGCGCGAAGACGCGCTCGCGGCCGCGCCACTCGTCCCGCACGAGACCGACGCGACCGAGTGCATCGAGATGCCGGGTGATCGCCTGGCGCGTCACGCGCTTGCCCTCGCTCAACCGGGTGATCGAGAGCGGCCCCTCCGCGGACAGGCGCCGCAGCAGGCCGAGCCGGGTGTCGTCGCCCAGCGCGGCGAAAACCGGCGCGGCCGAACTGCGTTTAGGCGACATACGCGGCGAGCTTCTTCGACTGGCTGGCCCAGCCCGCGTCGTTCATCCGGAACGCTTCCGCGCGACGCGCGAGTGGAATGCGATCGAATCCCGACTCGACGATCGTGACGGCTGTCGCCTTTCCGCCCTCGATTTCCTCGAGCCGGAATTCCACCAGCGTCGTCGGTTCGGCCGAGTAGTCGACTGTGGGATCGATTGCGTACGGGTGCCAGCGATACGAGAAGTAGCGTTCGGGCTCGATCCGCTCGATCTGTAGATCCATCGTCAAGTGGTCGTATTTCGGCAGCGTGATCCGGCCACGGACGATCTTGCCGGCGGCAAAATCACCCTCGAGCTTGACGCCGAACCAGGCGCCGAATTCCTTCGCGTCCGCGATGGCGCGCCAGACTCGCGCGCGCGGTGCCCGCACCTCGAAGCGTTTCTCGATGCGGTCGGTGCTCTGTGATTGGGCCGTGGTGCTCGTCATAGGTCGCGTTCCTCTCTTCGGAAGTCGGTAAGTTACGCTGTCGTTGCGAATAAGTTCGGCTGCGCGTGCCGGGAATACGGGTCAGGGTTATGGGGCGTGGCTCCGAAATCGTGCAACATAAACGTTGCATATGCTACCCTGGTCCCCGGAAATGCGCAACCTGCATGTTGCATATTGCGCTGGGCACAACGCTGTTTTTTACGTGGGTAACTGGATCGCGATGATTAACTCACAGCCGGCGCCACGCTCAGCGACGCCGGCCGTATGCTCCATCCGATGAGGAAACCCGAAGGGACTTTACTGCCCTGATGGCGCTGAATTCGCGGGAGCGTCGACAGAGCGGAGGGCCATCAGCGCCTCATCGACGTGACGACTCGGCGCAAACTGCGACACGAAGCGGTGCCGAATGACGCCATTGCGATCGATTACGAACGTCGCTCGGCCCGGCACGAGACCCAACGTCCGCTCCACCTGATAAAG
>DASZNX010000311.1:0-3299 GCA_035551075.1 Gemmatimonadales bacterium
CAGTACGTTGCGGCCGATCCGGCCGAACCCGTTGATCCCTACCCGAACTGCCATAACTGCTCCCTTCCTTAGGTAAAGTCTGGAATTACCGCGCGGGCGAAGGTCACGCCGTGAATCGTTGTCGCGCCCGCTACCTCAAGCGCGCGTGCCGCCTCGGCGAGAGTAGCGCCCGTGGTAAAGACGTCGTCCACGAGAACAATTGTGAATTGCGGATTTCGGATTGCGGATTTGACGGGTTGGTTCCCAATCCGCAATCCGCAATCGTCAATCCGCAATCCAAACGCCCCCGCCACGTTCGCCACACGCGTCTCCGGTGTCAACGCCGTTTGCGTCGGCGTTTCGCGCGTGCGGACCAGGACGTCGCAAAGCACGGGAATCCGCCATTCTCTCGCCAACGCGCGGGCGAGCGCCTCGCTTTGATTGTAACCGCGCTGGCGCAACCGGCGACGCGCGAGCGGAATCGGGACTAACGCCATCGGTCCGTCGGAGTGAGGACGTAGCGACCGCATCACAACCGACAGATCGTCGGCAATGCGCGGCAAGCCGCCGTATTTCAGCGCGTGCACCGCGTGTTGCGCGCCTTCGGCGAGCCAGGCCGCCGATCGGACCGATTGGAGAGCCGCCGGCCACTGCCGGCACAACCGGCATGGTCCGAAGCTCGGCTCCGGCTGGCCGCAACGCGCGCACCACGGAGGCCGGACCAAGCGCCAGCGTTGGCGACAAACGCCGCAGACGACGCGTTCGCTCTCGGCAGCGCCGAGTAACGCGTGGCAGCACAGACACTCGGCAGGAAGCAGCAGCTGCTCGAAAGCGAATGATGAACGCCGAATGTCCAATGGCGAATTACGCAGGCGAGGGATTAGGGACGCAACGCGCGATTCACCGCGGCGCGCATGACCTCCACGGGCGGCGTGTGGTCCGGAAAGAAACGCCGGAACGCGGCGGCGCCCTGCTGCACCAACATCTCGCGACCGTCGCTTGCCGCGATGCCGCGCTCACGCACCGTGTGTACCCAGCGCGTTTCGCCGCGAGCATAGACCAGGTCCAAGGCGTGCTGCGCGCCGGGAATGTGATTCACATCGACCGGCAGGGGGTCGTGCCCGGCGAGCCCGAGTGGCGTCGTGTTGATCGCCACGTCCACCTCGACCGGTCCACTCGCGACGCGCGCGTCTACGCCAATGCCGCTTGCCCAGGCGCTGAACGCGCGCGCTCGGGCGGTATCGCGCGATCGCACCCACAGCGCCGCGCCGCGATCCGCCGCGACGGCAGCGACCGCACGTGCCGAGCCTCCGGTTCCGACCACGAGCCAGCGACCGCCTTTCTCCGTGACGCCGATCTGCGTCAGCGCCTTCGCGACGCCTGCGACGTCGGTGTTGTCCCCGATCAGGTCGTCGCCATCGGTCCAGAACGTATTGCACGCGCCGACGCGCGCGCAGATATCCGTTTTCCGCGTGACGGATCCTTCCACCGCTTCTTTGTGAGGAACGGTGACGTTGCCGGCGCCACGCGTGGCACGCTGCGCGGCGAGAAACGCCGGCAAGGCGTCGGGCGTGACGCGGATCGCGACGTACACGGCATCGAGCCCCAGCGCGCGAAACGCAGCATTGTGCATGGCGGGAGAAAGGGAGTGGGCCACCGGATCGCCGATGACCGCCAGGAGACGCGTCTTAGCGCTTATCTCCACGCTTGCTTTCGGCGGCCAGCCGGTCCGCGACCGCGTCGGCGAGGGACTCGAGCTCCTGGCAGGTGTCGCGGTACACGTCGAGATCGCCGCCGAACGGATCGCTCACCTCATCGCCGCCGCGCCGCGCGTACTCGCTGAGGACGAAGACCCGCCCTTCGCCGCCGAGCTCGTCGACGCGCGCCCGGTGGTGCCGCGCCATCGTCAGAATCAAGTCGGCCTGCTCGACGAGCTCCCGCGTGAGCAGCCGGGCCCGATGGCCGGAGAGATCGAGGCCCCGCTCGAGGCCGACCAGATACGCGCCTTCGGACGCTGGCGCGCCGTCCCAGGCACCCGTCCCGGCGGACGTGACCTTTACGTCGAGCCCGCGTTCCTTCAGCGCGCGCTCGAGGAGCGCCGCCGCGAGCGGGCTGCGGCAAATGTTGCCGGTGCAAACGAACAGAACGTGCTGGGTCATGGTGCGAGACGACCGACCGCGCGGCGCAATTCGTGAACGCTCAAAGTTCCTTCGCGTACGATTTGTGGCCGCGGCCGTGTGCAGTCAACCACCGTCGATGGCGGCCGGTTCCCCAGCACGCCCCCATCGAGCACGAGCAGCGTGCCGTCGTCCACCGCTCCCGCGAAGTCACGGGCGATGGCGGCGGCGCCCGCGCCTGGCGGTTGCCCCGGCAAATTGGCGGATGTGGACGTCAATGGACCGCCCAAGGCCGCGACCAACCCGGCAATCGCCAGATGCGAGGTCCAGCGCACCGCGATTCCCCCGTCCGGCCCGCGCAACAGATCGGGCAGACGGCCGGATCCACCGGGCAGCACGAGCGTCAACGGTCCGGGCCAGAACGCTCGGGCGAGCGCGTCGGCCGACGCGTTGAACGCCAGGCCGTGTGCCTCAGCCATCGAGCGGTCGCTGATCAATAAGAGAAATGGTTTACTCGCGGCGCGGCCCTTCATGGCCGCCAGCGCCGTCACGTCGGCCTGCACAGCGCGCGATCCGAGACCATACACCGTTTCAGTGGGATAGGCGAGCAGGCCGCCCTTTCGCAGGTGTTTCACCACCTGCGGGATCGCCGCCGCGATCTCGGCATCCGTTTGAAAGGGCAGCGGGGGCAGCGGGGGCAGCGCTTTCAACGCAATTCACGCGCGAGCGCCTCGGCGATCCGAAAATCGTCGGCCGTCGTGATCTTCACGTTGTAAGGCGAGTCGGGGATCAGCTCTACCGCAAATCCGGCGCGCTCGCATACCTCGGCGTCGTCGCTCGGCGGAGTGGCCCCCCCGTTCGCGCTTGTGGTGGCAAGGTGCTCGTACGCGTCGACCAGCATCTGTCGGGGAAAGCCTTGTGGCGTTTGTGCCCGCCAGATTCGTTCGCGGTCGACCGTGCGCACCACTTTCGGCGTCGGGCGCTGTGAGGCGCCCTCCCCCACCTCTTTGAGCGTATCGGACGCGGGCACGGCGGCGATCGCTCCCACTCCGGCACGCGCGCGCGCGATGACGGCGTCGATCGTTCCCCGGCTTACGAACGGGCGCGCGGCGTCGTGTATCAGGATCACGGTCGAGTCCCGAGTCAACGCCTCGAAACCCGCGCGCACCGAATCGACGCGCTGGGCGCCGCCCGGCACGAGAC
>DASZNX010000312.1:0-1950 GCA_035551075.1 Gemmatimonadales bacterium
GCCGTCACCCGCAGCAACCCGCGTCGCAGCGCGATCACACTCCCAATGAGAAACCCTCCGCCGCGCACCATCACGGAGGCGAGCGCCGCGCCCTCCACGCCGAGCCGTGGGAACGGGCCAATGCCGGCAATCAGCAGCGGATCGAGCAGAATCGAAACGCCCACCGAGCCGGCCAACATGAGGAACGGGGTGCGGGTATCGCCGGCGGCACGGAACGTCGCCTCGACCGCGAAGAAGCCGAACACCAGCGGCCCGCCCCAGAGCCAGGTCGAGAGGTACGCATGGCCGAGCAATGCGACCTCGGCCGGCACTTTCATGAGGCGAAACATCGTGCCGGCGAGGAGCAGGCCGATGACGCTCACCACGAGTCCCGCGAGCAGTGCGTAGACAACAGCGGCGGCCGCGGCGCGCGCAGCGCGCTCCGGCTGGCCCTCGCCATGGCGCCGCGCCGCGACCGCGATCAGTCCGATCTCGACCATCTCGCCGAGATTGAGGACGACCCAGATGTAGAAGCCCGCGGTCGAGACCGCGGCGAGAGCCGCGGGGCCGATCAACCGGCCCACCCAGATACTGTCGATCAGGTTGAACGTGAAATGGCAGGCCATCATCGCGACCGCGGGCACGGCCAGGCGCAGCACGACCGGCCGCAGCGGCCCGACGGTCAGCGAGCCGGGGGCGGGAGTTGCAGCCGCTATCTCGGGAGGATCAGCCGCCGTAGCGCGCTACCAGTGCAAGCGCGTCGTCCGTGCCCTTGGTGTGTCGGGCGATGATGAAATCGGCGATTTCCTGCGGTGAATTGTCGAGCACCAGTGCTTCCGTGAATCCGTCGTGGATCCCGTCGGAATACAGGATCACCGTGTCGCCCCGCACGAGCGGCACGGTGCGCGCCGTGGCGTGCGGCGGCTCGGCCCCGATGAAACCGGCGTTGGGCACGAGCGATACCCGCGGAGGCCGCGCCTTCGTATCGGCGCGCAGCAACACGCCGCCGACGTTGCCCACCCCAAGCCACGTCATCGATGCCGTCGGAGGATCGAGCAGCGCGAGTCCCAGCACGACGCCGCGCAGGCCCACCAGCGCGTCGTGGCAGCGCCGCACGAGATCGACGAGCGGCTCGCGCGAATAGCGATCGATCGCTCCCACAGCCGCGTGCGCCGCGGACGCGGCCTCCTCGCCGTGCCCGAGTCCGTCCACTACCGCCAGCAGCGTGGCTTTTCCGACGCGTTTGACGAGACAGAGATCGCCCGACTCCGCCTGCCCCGGCAGGGGGAGCTCAGCGAATGCCGATTCGATCTTCAGATCGAGCGACGCCATTTTTTCATGGTGACGGTGGTGCCCTGCCCGACAACCGATTTCAGGTCGAACTCGTCCATCAGACGTTTGGCGCCGGGCAGCCCCGCTCCAACGCCGTGCGACGTCGAATAGCCGTACTGCATGGCGCGCTCGATGTCGGGGATGCCCGGCCCCTGATCAGTCGCGACGATCGACACGCCCTGGCGATCGCCGTTCTGCACGAGCGCGAGCGTGATCTCGCCTTTCTTCGCGTACATCAGGATGTTGCGGGCGATTTCGGAAATGGCGGCGGCAATGACCGTCTGCTCACCGCTCGAGAATCCTGCGACTGCCGCTAGCGCACGTCCTTGCTGTCGTGCTTCAACGACATCGACGTCCGCGGCAATCGGAAGGCGAAGCTCTTCACCCACGGCTGGTCGGCTTCTTGGGTCTGGACTCGCCTACGCGTTCCTTGGTCCGGCTGTCGAGGAACGCGAGACCTTCCTCCAGATCGAGCACCGTGGCCACGCCTTTGAGCGTCAGACCCAGCTGCACCATCGCAAATGCGACGTCGGGCTGGATGCCCACGATGACCGTCTCGGCGCCGCGCAGTCGCGCCATGTGCGCGATGTCGCGCAGCGTCCGGACGGCGAAGGAGTCCATGACATCCAGGGCAGTCAC
>DASZNX010000313.1:0-2959 GCA_035551075.1 Gemmatimonadales bacterium
GAACACGGCGAGCCGCGCGCGCGTGCTGCTCACGCTGCTGAACGACCAGGTGCTGCGAATCGCGGCCCGAGCGGGGCTGGACGTATTGGATCTCCGGTCGATCTGCACGGCCACGGAGGACTTCGTGATGCAGATCGAGCCGTCGGCGAAAGGTGCAGCGAAGATCGCGCACGCCATCGCGCGCGCGGCCACGGGAGAAGGTGGCCGGCGTCTCTCGCTCGTTGTCGGGTAATCGACTGTAGCCTGCGCTATTTTTCCGCCCTGGACCATGACGACTTTGGTGACCGTTTTCGAGTCCGGCGATTTCACGCTGCTCGCGCTGGCCAAGGCGGCCCTCGACGAAGAGGGCATTCGCTACGTGGTCGAGGGCGAGGGGGTCCAGGATCTGTTCGGTCTGGGCCGGCTCGGTAGCGGCTACAACTTGATCACTGGAGCGCCCCGGATTCGCGTGAGCCCCGAGAATGCGGAACGCGCGCGTGAGCTGCTCAGCGATCTGGATCAGTGAAGCAGCTTACAGCCCTTCTGGTTTTGCTATAAGCTAGACCAGCGATGACCATGAGCGACGACCAGCGAGCCAAGCTGCGCGCGCTGCTGCAGGCCTACGCCGAGCGCGCGGCAAAGCTCAATCCTGAAGAGAAGACGCCGCACGATCACGCGGATCGGCGGACCTGCGGTGAGCGGCTTCACGCCATCGTGAAGCCCGTGCTCGATGCCTTCATGACCGAGCTCAAGGAAGCCGGGCATGAGGCGTCGGTCCGCGAGCACATCGAACGGGACGACGCCTATCCCAGCGTGGCGCTCTCCTTCACGCCGCGACGCGGGCTCGCCTCGGCGATCATCTTCCGCTACGACCCCCGGCATGGCATCGCCGTGCAGCGGGAGGTCAAACAGGCGCCGTGGAAAGGCCGGCCAACCACCGGCACCGGGGATCGCCTTGGGACGATCGGCATTACCACCCTGTCGGCGGCTTGGGTCGAAACCAAGACCATGACGTTCATCGAGGCCGTCCTGAAGGCGAATTGATTCGCGGTGTCTCTTCTGGTCACCCTTGCGAGTGTGGTCGTCCTGGTCGGCGGAGTTCTGGCAATCCGTCCATTGCTGCTGCGCTTGAGCCAGGCCGACGCTCGACGTCGTGGCGCCGGACCGATACCGGACCGTTGGCTCTCGCTTTTGAACAGCGACGTTCCCGTCTCGCACCATCTGCAGCCGAGCGAACGTGTTCAGCTGCTCAGGGCCGCCCGCGAGCTCATTACGACCCGCCGCTGGGAAGGCTGTCGAGGCGTCGTGCTGACCGAAGACATGAAGGTGGTGATCGCCGCGGAAGCGTGCCTGCTCACGATGGCGATTCCCGGCGAGCCATTCCCGGGGCTCAGAGAGATTCTCATTTACCCGACGACCTTTGTGCCGCGGCACATCGGTGATCCGCGCAAATGGCTCACGGCCAGCGAGCCCCAACGTGCGCTGCCCGAGCTGGGCGAGTCGTGGAGCAACGGCATCATCGTGCTATCCCTGGAAGAGACCGCGCGCGGCAACGCCAATCCCTCTGATGGGAGTAACGTGATTCTTCATGAGTTTGCGCACGAGCTCGCGTTCGAGCATAGCCTGACACCGCCATCCACGGCTGCCCTGGCGTTCGGACGAGCGTGGGATCCGCAAGTCAGCGATCCTGACCGTTGGCGCAAGGTCATCCAGCTCGCCTACGATCGAATCTGCGCGAAAGTCGACACACAGACGCCGAGTGTGCTGCATCCATATGCCGCAACCAACATCGATGAGTTCTTTGCGGTGGCAACCGAAACCTTCTTTGAGCGCTCTGTAGAGCTTCGTCAGGAGGATCCGGAACTCTATGAGCTGCTCTGCACCTTCTATCGCCAGAACCCGGCAGATGCAAACTCATGATTCTGAACCTCGTGCTCTGTCTGGCGTGTCAGCAGGGTCCGCTCGATCGCGCGACCATCCTCAACGCCCAGTACCGACTTCCGTCCTCTAAAAGCATCGTGCGTGTCCGCGATGGCAACTGGTCGCAAGCGAGCGCAAACAGCCGGCAGGCTCTCACCATCGTGGACATGAACGCGCGAGGAGACCTGAACGGGGACGGCGTTCCCGATGCAGTGGTGCTGCTCGTGTACTCGAGCGGCGGAAGCGGCGTCTTCAATTACCTCGCCGCTGTCCTGAACGATCACGGCGCTGCAAAACACGTGTCCTCCACTGCGCTCGGTGACCGAGTCAAGGTCCAAGCAATCGACCTGGTGAACGGTCGGGCGATCGCCGATCTCACGGTGCAAGGGGATCATGATCCCGCGTGCTGTCCCACTGTTCGGAGCACGCGCGCTTTTGCGTTTGTCAACGGACAGCTCGTCGAGTCAGCACATGGCACCCGCTCGCTGGTTGACATCGGTGGCCGGCATCTCGACGTGCTGCGTACCGGTTCAGGCGGCCCTCCGGTGGTCTTCGAAGTCGGACTGGCCGATTCGCTGGATACCTGGATCCCAGTCTCCACTGCAATCGGCGAATCCACGACCGCAATCGCCTACTCGCGCGCCGGCTTCGGACGTTCGGATCCGAGTCCGGACGGCTATTCGGCCCATCAAGCCGTAACCGATCTGCACGAGTTGCTGCACCGGCTGCCGATCGCCGCCCCGTACATCCTCGTGGGCCGCTCGTACGGTGGCTTGTTGATGCGACTGTACACGTCGCTGTACCCAGCGGACGTCGCCGGGCTGGTGATTGTCGACGGCACGCACGAACAGCAGGTCCAGCGCTACGGCCAGCTCGACAGTACTTATCCGGCAGCATTTCGCGCCTACTACGATTCGGTGCTTCGCACGCTGGCGCCGAGCCCAGAGGCAGGGGAAATTCGTGAAACCGTCCGGATCCAGACTGCCGGAACGGTGGAGGGGATGACCCCACTACCGGACATTCCGCTTGCAGTGTTGACGAGCATGCGGAGTGACCCGGC
>DASZNX010000314.1:0-2269 GCA_035551075.1 Gemmatimonadales bacterium
TCGGGTCCCTGCGCGACCTGACGGTGCGAGCCGCGATCGGCGGACGTGTGGTGACGACCGGCGAGGCGCCTGGCTACGGCGGGTACGGGAACGTCGTCGTGGTGTCGATCGGCGGCGGCTTCACGACGATCTATGCACATCTCGCGCGACCGCTCGTGAGTACCGGCAGCGAAGTCGCAGCCGGACAGGTGATCGGCATCGCCGGCTGCACGGGGTGGTGTACCGGCACGCACGTCCATTTCGAGTTGCGCAACGCAGCGGCCGTCCCGATGGACCCACTCAGCCTGTTCGACGGCTAGACTGCGGCGCGACCCGGGGCGGTTAGCTCAGTTGGGAGAGCACCAGCTCGACAAGCTGGGGGTCACTGGTTCGAGCCCAGTACCGCCCACCTGAAGAGGCGCTGGAGACAGCGCCTTTTTCCTTTCGGTGGGCCTTGCGACGAGACGTTGTGATGCCGTTCTGCAAAGGCGTTGCAAAGACCGACGCCCCCGGCACGATGTAAGGCATGGCGAATCCCAATGGCCACCCGGCGACGCTGGCGCCTGCGCCCGCTGGCAATCAACGCGCCGCCAAGATCCTCTTGTGGTCAGAGCGACTTCGCGAGCCGCGAGCGCAGGAGAACTGGCAGAACGCGGCCTTGACACTGTCCCCCGCCAGGAGGAGACTCGGCCCAGACCGGGGAAGGAGTTCCTTCGTGGCTTACGTGCCTGGCTCGTCACCTTCACTGCGGGTGAAGGGCGCAAGGGTCAGCCTCGTCGTGGCGGTCGTTCTCAGCGTTTCTTTCGTCGCAAGTGCCAACGCCGCTACCCAAACTGGCAATACCTGGGCGGCGGACGCGAACCGTCTTTGCGGCCGGATGTTGCACATTCCTGTCCTGCCCGACAACGCCACCCTTCGGCAAGCTCTCGTCACGTTCGGGGCCGCGGTCCGCGACTACTCGCGTACGTTCGCGGCACACTCGGCGATTCGCCTTCCACGAACGGCTGCGGAGTCTCGTTTGCTCGTTCTCGAAGGCCAGGTGCTTCGGGTCCACAGGCGGATTTTGGCCGACCTAAGACGGATTCCTCGCGGCACGCGGCTCGCACACCTCTCACCGGCTCAGATGAGGACGACCTGGCACCGGAACCTCGAGCGCGACCTCGGTGTCTGCCAGACGGTTTGCGGGAGGTTGGCGCACGCCTTCCTCATAATCGGAGCGCCGACGTGCGCTTCGCGGACGATCTGAGGCGTCGGGGCTGTCCTCGTGCTCGGGTCGTTCACTTTCTGCCGCGGCTAGGGCGTGAGGCGCGCGGCGTCGTACCCGGTACGTCGACCGCTGCTACACGGAATTGCCGCGCAGGCTACGCGTCACGCCCTCGCGCTGCATCTCGCGCGTTCGTTTCTCACGACGACTACACGCCTGACCTCACGGACGTGCGCGATGTCGCAGAAGAGCTATACGCCGAGGTCGGTCTGATTGAGATGACGCTCGTGACGGCGAAGGTCAACCGAGTCGTAAGCGGCTCTGAGCGATGTTGCGTCGCGTAGCCCTCATGGGACTCGTGCTCTTCCTAGTCGGCTGCGGCGGCAGCGGGAAACGCTCTGCTACCGGCTCGGTGCCGGTGAAGACGATTGCGGTTCCGTCGAGAACCGTGACC
Source organism: Gemmatimonadales bacterium (assembly GCA_035551075.1). Lineage (GTDB taxonomy): Bacteria > Gemmatimonadota > Gemmatimonadetes > Gemmatimonadales > GWC2-71-9 > 20CM-2-65-7. Next base: position 1,638 of record DASZNX010000314.1, read on the forward strand.
TATTCGTCGGCGGCGTCGGCGATGGAACCGACAATCCACTGCGCGCGACCGGGCACGGGATGCCAGGGAACTGCGAACGACGGTCTCGTCACGAAAGAACCAGCAACCGGGCTACAGCGTGCGGACATCGTCGTCTTCAGGACGCCGCCGCTCGCAGCAGTGAAATGCGGCGCGGGAGGCAAGTTCGTGAAGCGCATCATCGGCCTCCCCGGAGACGTGTGGGAGGAACGGAACGGCTACGTCTACATCGACGGCAAGAAGCTCGACGAGCCGTACGTCCAAGCCGAGCGCCGCGACGCGCAAACCCTTACGCTCGCGGACATTCCGCCGCTTCGCACGATGAAGCAGATTCCGCAGGACATGTACTTGGTGATGGGAGACAACCGAAGCTCGTCGTGCGATTCACGCGTCTGGGGTCTCGTCCCAAGAGCGAACATAATCGGGAAAGTCGTTCAAATCCTTAGACAATCCAACGGCTAGAGCCCATCACAAGATCCTCTGGCAGCGCCACCTATCGCGTTCCGTGGCGTAGCCAGACGCGGCCGCACTCCTCGCACTGCGGGATCAACGCCACCGGCTTGCTCACGGGACTGAAGGTTTCGGCGAGAGCGGCAGTTCGTGTGGCTCACCAG
>DASZNX010000315.1:0-4520 GCA_035551075.1 Gemmatimonadales bacterium
ATCGCCTGGGTGCGCGTCCACCCGAACCAGTGAATCCCGGTATCCACGACCAGCAACGTGGCCGATAACGTGATGTCGGCGAGCATGCCGAAGCGCGTCGTATCGGACGAATACAGTCCCATCTCGTCCGCCAGCTGCTCGGCGTACTCCGCCCAGCCCTCGCCCATGCCCGGCGACCAGAAGTAGCGCGCGATGGCGGGAATCGTATCGCCGCGCTCCAGCGCGATCGTGCCCTGGAGGTGATGACCGGGGATCGTCTCATGAAAGGTCAGCGGCTCGAGATCGGCGCGCGATTTGTGGCGCGGATCGTAGGTCGAGAGGTAGTAGATGCCCGGCCGGCTCCCATCCTCGGCCGGGGGATTCCACTCACCCACGCTCTGCCGTTCGCGGAATGCGGGATACGGCTCAACGACAACCGGCGCGCGGGGCAAGCGACCGAACCATTGCGGCATCGCGTGCCGCGCGCGTTGCACCGCCGCGCGCGCCGCTGCGAGCATCTCGTCGCGAGTGCCGAACGTGTAGGCGCTATCGATGCGCAGGTGCTGCAGGACTCGCGAGACGTCGGTCGTGCCGAACGAGCGCGCGGCGATTGCCTGCATCGAGTCCTCGAGCTCCTCGACTGTCGCCTCACCGATCTTGTGGATGGAGTCGGGTGTGAGTGGGAGACCGATCGCGGCGCGGATACTCGCGAGGTAACAGTCCGCACCATGCGGGTTCTCCACCACCGCGATGGTGGTCCTCGCCCGATTGAGGTATTCCGTGGCGAGAAACTCGCGGTACCGGCGCATCGCGGGAACGATCTCCGTCTCGATGATGCGCCCCAGCGCGGCGCGAAATTCGGGCGTCGAGTCGCGGCGCGCTGGATCATACAGCGGTGACTGCTCGAGCGGCGTGGCCAGCAGCGTGTCGAGCTCTTGCAACGCGATCTCGACGTTGTGCCGGGGCGCGCTGTATCCACGGCGCAGTCCCTCGCGATGGTTTGCCGTCTCGGTCTCGATGTACGCGGGCACCGCGTGCCAGCGCGCCAGCGTCTGACGCCGCGCGTCGTCGGTTCCCACGCCCTGCAACGTCGCGAGTGACGTGATGGTCGCGAGCCAGCCCCCGCCCGTGTGGGCCACGCTCCACAGCTCGAACCGGCACACCCGGGTCGCGATCGAGCCTTCGATCGCGTCGCGCATGATGCCGTAGGCGATCGCTTCCGGCCGGCCGGCAAGCTTTCCGGCATTGATGCGTTTGAGCTGCTCCAGCCAGGCATCCTCGCGCTGTTGCCAGCGCGCGAGCGCCGCCGGTGAGTTGTCGGGGAGGCGGCCATGCGGGCCGTTGGCGACGCCGTCGAGCGTCGCCTCATCCGGATGGCGCTCGAAGTAGGCGACGAGATAGCTGTCGCTCAGCTGCTTGACGCGCGCGGCGAGCGAATCACTCGTGCCTTGCGCGAGGAGCGCGAGCGCTGCGGCGAGAATCATCCCTTGAGGTAGAGTCGCTGGGGGTCGAGGACTTCACGCAACAACGCGAGCTCGAGGGTAGTGGGCGGGTCGACACAGTCGAGCGGCGCGCGACTGCGCAATTCCCAGCCCACCGCGGCGCGGACGTCTGTTTCTCGTACGCCGGGGTACAGCGCCGTCAACACCAGCTCGCCACCCGGAGCCGAAGGCTCGAGCACCGCTTTATCGGTGATCACGCGCTTCACGCGGCGGCCGGGACTCGTCACGAAGTCCACACGCTCGGGAAAGGCGCGTGGTGAGAGCTTCGAGACGATGAGAATACGCCGCGCGTGAATCGCGATCTCCGCCGCGCCTCCCGACCCCGGGAGCCGGACTGTTGGTCGCTCGTACGGTCCGATGACGGTCGTGTTGATGTTGGCGTACCGGTCGACCTGCGCGCCGCCCAGGAAACCGACTTCGATCCGGCCATTCTGCAGAAACAATTGAAATACATCGGCCATGCCGCACACCATGAGCGACCCGGTGACGAGTGCCGGATCTCCGATCGATACGGGCAATCGCTCCGGCGCGGCTCCGACGGCGCCCGACTCATAGATCAGCACGAGATGAGGCGCATGCGTGCGTCGCGCCAGGTTGCACGCGAGGTTCGGCAGGCCGATCCCCACGAAGACGACTTCGCGGTCGCGCAGCTCCCGGGAGGCGACGGCCGCCATCATCTCGTCAGGCGTATATGCGTCAGAAGCCGTAATTCACTCCGGCACAGAGCTGCTCACGCGCCTTGAGCCGCTGCAGTCCCGGCTGCTTCCGCACGTACTCGGCGCGATTGCCGATGGCGTACACAAACTCGTCGAGAAAACGCCGCAACGAGCGGTCGTCGCGCGAGATCGCGTCCCAGGCCACGTAGAAATCGTTGTCGCGATCGTAATAGCCCTGCGCGTACGACGGATGCGCGCCCCACGGCTCCACGACCACCGCGGTGACGATGGCTGAGGGAATCAGCGTGCGATTCGGATCAGAACGAATGACGGCCTCATCCACCAGCTCTTCGACCACGACAATCACGCGCTGCGAGGCAAAGGCCGCCTCCTTCTGGACGCCGAGCAGTCCCCAGATCTGCGTGTTGCCCTGCGCATCGGCACGCTGCGCGTGCACGATCGTCACGTCCGGATTCAGTGCCGGGACCGTCGCGAGAGATTCGCCGGTGTATGGGCAGATCACGGACTTGATCCGCGGATTCGCCTTCGGGAGATCGGTGCCGGCATAATCGCGCAACGACCAGAACGGCAGGCGCGCGGCGCCGGCGGAGAATCGCGCCACCATGCCAAAGTGCGAGTATTCCTCCAGCTCGAGCGTTCCGCCTTCCGCCGCGCGGCGGAACGCATGCAGCGATCCGACGCCCGGATTTCCCGCCCACGAGAAGACCAGCTTCCGCGCGCAGCCGGCCGCGATCAGCTGATCGTAAATCAGATCGGGAGTGAGACGGCACAGCGTGAGATCGCGGCGTTTCTGGCGAATGATTTCGTGCGCGGCGGCAAAGCAGATGAGGTGGGTGAACCCTTCGATGACCACGACATCGCCATCGCGCACGTGACGGGCGATGGCGTCCTTCATCGACATGACTTTTGACGCTAGTCCGACATCTCGTGCAGGCACTCGTCGATGATCCGGAGGGCGGTGTCGACGTCATAGTCGTCCACTACGAGCGGCGGCGCGAGACGCAGCGAGCTCTTGCCACAGCCGAGCAGCAGGAGCCCCTTCTGGAAGGCGCGCCCGACGAGATCGCGCGGAACATCAGGTGCCGGCTCGCGCGTGTCGCGGTCTTTCACGAACTCGACGCCCACCATCAATCCCCGGCCGCGTACGTCGCCGATGACGGCATACTTGTCCTGGAGCTTGCGCGCCCCGCCGATCAGCCGCTCACCCATCTTGTTCACGTTGGGCAACAGCTCTTTTTCGACGAGGTCGAGCGTCGCGAGCGCCGCGGCACAGCATACCGGATTGCCGCCGAACGTCGTGCCATGCGCCCCCGGTTTCCACTTCATGATCGACTCTTTGGCGATGATCGCGCCGATTGGCAGGCCGCTGCCGAGTCCCTTGGCCGACAGGAGGATGTCAGGCTCGATGCCGTCGTACTCGCACGCCCACATCTTGCCCGTGCGACCGACGCCGCATTGGACCTCGTCGCAGACGAGCAGAATGCCGTAGCGATCGCACAGCTCCCGCAGATCTCGCAGATAACCCGGGGGCGGAACGACGTAGCCTCCCTCGCCCTGGATCGGCTCGACGAAGATCGCCGCGACGCTGTCGGGCGGCACCTTCTTGGCGAAGAGCTCCTCCTCGATCCACGACGTGCATCGCCTGGTGCAGGCTGCTTCGCCGCGGCAGTACTCGCAGCGATAGCGATACCCGTACGGAACGTGATGAATCTCGGGAAGAAACGGCGCGAATCCGGAGCGCTGCACAGCCTTGCTCGCGGTGAGACTCAAGCCACCATACGTGCGGCCGTGGAAGGCGCCGAGGAAGCCGATGATGGCGGGACGGCCGGTCGAATGTCGGGCGAGCTTGATGGCGCCTTCGACCGCCTCCGTCCCCGAGTTCGACAGGAACACACGCTTCTTGCTGGGGCCGGGCGCGAGCTGCGCGAGCCGCTCGCACAGTGCCGCGAAGCTCTCGTAGTAAAAGTCGCTGCCGCAGATATGCAAAAAGCGGGCGGCCGCATCCTGCACCGCTTTCACGACCTTCGGATGCCCGTAGCCGGTCGAGGCAACGGCAATCCCCGCCATGAAGTCGAGGAACCGATTACCGTCGACATCTTCGATCATGGCGCCCTGACCGCGGGCAACCGCGAGCGGATACTCCTTGGGATACGACGTCGAGGCGAAGCGATCCTGCCGCTCCACGATCGCGCGCGCCTTCGGACCCGGCGGCGGCACCACCATGCGGGGATAGTCTCGGCTGGTCACTGTTCGATCACCGTGCGACTCTGCTCGCGCATGAATTGCGCGACGTAGTAAGGGCCACAGCCGCCCTTCCCTGTCGAGCCGGAGCCTTTCCATCCCGTGAACGGCTGCGCTCCCG
>DASZNX010000316.1:0-3226 GCA_035551075.1 Gemmatimonadales bacterium
CGCCCGGTAGCACCCGCCGCGGCTCTGCACCTGCAGGCGAAGGCGGATTGCGAGGGCTCCAGAAGCCCTTTTTGGAGAATAGGTTATGACAAGGCGCGAGACCTCGGCCTGTCAAGAACGTCGCACAAATAAACGCTTTCAATGCTTGCCGGGACGTCAATGGTGTAAGACGCAAGGCGATTTACTTCCTGACGCATAACGCTGGAGCTCTCAGTGGACGCGATTTCACGAATTACAACGGTGGCCGTTCTCGGTGGGTTGGCCCTGGCGGCCGCCTGTAGCAGCGATTCGTCGTCGGGTCCCCCGCCCGGCGCATGTGGAGCGCATGGCACGGACCTGACGCTCGCCGTCGGGGCCTACCAGTCGATCGATCCCGCGACCGATTCGGGCTGCGTGAACTTCCCGAAGAATGCGTCGGCGACAGATAGCGCCGAGTATCTGGTGCTCCCGTGGTCGGCGGCGGGAACGCCGAACCAGTCTGCCCCGTTCTCGCTGGCTTCCGCGACGCAAGGTGTGACAATGAGTCCGCCGCAACTGGCGCAGCTGGCGTCGTTTGCGCGAAGCAGTCACGGCGTGGCAGCGGTGTCCTTCGATCGTTTCTTGCGCACCATGGCGCGCTCCCGAAGCTATCCGCTGACCGGATTCGCGCCACAGGCATCCGCGAGCACGGCGCCTCCAGCGTCCACCACCGCCGGTCCCCCGGCGGTCGGCAGCACCCGCACCTTCAAGGTCTGCGCGAACTTCACGTGCTCGCCACCGTTCGCCACCGTCGGCGCGAAGGCCCTCTCGGTCGGCCAGCATATCGCCATCTATGTGGACACGACCGCTCCCTCACCTGGACTCAGCACAACCGATCTCGATTCGCTGAAAAACGTCTTCGACTCGCGGCTCTATCCACTGGATATTGCGGCGTTTGGCCAACCCTCGGATATCGATTCGAACACGGTGACCATCGTCTTGATGACGGGTGTGGTGAACAAGCTCGTCAGCAAATCGCGCTGCCACACCGACGGCTACATCGCCGGATTCTTCTTCTCCGGCGACGTCGATCCTGACGTCTCGGGTCAATACAACAACGGGGAAATCTTCTATTCGATTGTGGCCGACCGTGACAGCACGCTGAGCTGCGCACATCCGCCGGCGGAAGTGCTCAGTACGACGCCGGTGACATTCACGCACGAGTTCCAGCACATGATCAATTTCGTACAGCACGTGCGGGTGAAGGGCGGCAACCCCGACGAGGGCTGGCTCGACGAAGGGATCTCGAAATACGCCGAAGAGATCGCCGGGCGCAGCTATCTGGTGCAGGGCGACACGGCATCATTCAGCCGCTACGCCATTGGCGCGGTCTACGACGCAGGTCAGTATCTGCTGGATCCCGGCAGCTCCCCGCTCCTGATTCCCGTCGATACCGGTACGCTCGCGGAAGTGGGCGCCAGTTGGCTCTTTGTGCGGTACATCGTGGATCAGTTCGGCAACGTTCAAGGCTCGGACGGGCGCGGCGATGCGTTGACCAACAAGCTCGTCCAGACCGGCCTGACGGGGTCGGCGAATGTCGCAACGCAGACGGCGCAGCCGTTCGATCAAACCGTAAGCCGCTGGGCGCTGGCCAACTTTGTGGACTCCATTCCCTGGGTCCCGACTTTCACTGCACCGGCGGAGCTGAAGTACAAGGTCTGGCACTTCCACCGGACATTCGCGTCGCTCAATAGCCAGGACCCCGCGGACTTTCCCCACCCCTACCCCCTGATTCCGCAGCTCTCGGCAGGTAGCGCCGTCAACGTGACCGGCACGTTGCGGTCGGGTTCGGGTGATTACGTGCGCGCCGTGCAGGCGCCAAACGGGGCGGCCTTCACATTGCGCTTCGGGGGCAGTGGGAACGCCCAGGTGTCGGCGGCCGTCGTTCCGCGTCTGATCGTGCTGCGGATTCGTTAGCGGGGTGGTGGAGGCGCGATCGTCGGCGCGGTGTGATACAACACCTGCACCGTCTGGCGATCGCGCCCGCTCGGCGCGGTCACCTGTACGGCGGAGTACATGACATCCTCCGCCGCGGGACTCTCCTGCAGTAACCCCAAGGTGTGACCCAGCTCGTGAACGGTGACGCGCCGGACGCAGGCGGAAACCTGGGCCGGCGTAAAGGCCCGCGCCGTCGTAATACGAATTTGTGTGTGGATTGGACCCGCCACGGCCGTGCCCGTATTGTCGAGCTGCACATTCGTGATACCATCGCAGGCAGGTACCGGCGGACCCGGATCGGGAGGAACCGGCGGCGGCACGCTGTCAGACCATGTGACGATGACATCCGCGGCATTTGAATCGGCCACGAGCTCACCGGTGAACTCGCCATACAACAACTGATTCTGCCAGATGCCAATGCCGGCCGAAACGAGGTCTCGCAGATTACTCCGCGAGTCGGCGTAATAACGCACGGGCAGCCGATCCTGCGGCCAGCGAAACACGTCGCCGCCAAAGTCGAAGGGGTACCAGGCATTGCGGCCCGGCACTGTCGGGTCGCTGCAAGCTATCACGACGAGGGCGCCGAGGACGAGCGCGCGCTTCATGGCGGTCCGGCCTTGCCGAGAATCCGCGCGCCGATTCCCAAGGATATGCGGTGCACCCACTGCGACGACGTGAAGCCCTCAGCATGGAGCGCCGGCGTCGAGAACTTGTGCACGTCATACCGGAGCAATACTCCGATATCGTGCGCGGGGCCGCCGAGCGTTGCCGGGATCCAATACAGGCTCGCCGTACCATTCGCCCACAGCCCCGAGCCGCCGCGGAACATTCCCGTCTCGTCACTTGGCAAGTACTTGATCCCACCAAAACCCGCGCGTGCGAACAGGCCATGACGGACTTCGCGGCTCACGCCGACTGTAAACGCGATCCCCGTTATGGAATTGAACTTTGTCGTTGTGCCGCTCTCCTGGCGCTGCAATGACGCCCACGAGACATCGAGGTTGGCGTCGGGGATCCACGGGCCATTGGTCCGCTGGCTGATGGCAAGAGCTAATGAGGGGCCGATCGCCGGCTTTGCGTCGACCGGTGCGACGATGGAATCATGGACGAGCGCGCTCGAGAAGCGAGCGCCCACAGCGGCATGAAGTGCTACCTGAGCGGGCAGGCAGGCTGGCAGGCCGGCAGCCAATAGCAGGGCGGTGGCGCTGAGGCCGGCCGTTCGCGCAATCGTTAGGTCCTTCATACGCTCGCCGTCACGCGGGTGTTGCCG
>DASZNX010000317.1:0-15495 GCA_035551075.1 Gemmatimonadales bacterium
TCTCCCCTAACGCCCACGCTGCCGTGGCGCGCACGTCGATGTCGCTATCCTTGAGCGCCGCGACCAACGGGTCGACCGCCGCATCGCTCTCGATTTCGCCCAGCGCCCAGGCGGCGAGCGCGCGGACTTCGGGATCGGCATCCTTCAGTGCCACGGTGAGCGGCGCCACAGCAGCGGCATCCTCGATTTCGCCCAAGGCCCAGATCGCGGTCTTGCGCACGTCCGCATCGGCGTCGCGCATCAGCGGCTCGAGGGTGCTGATGCCCTGCGCGCTTTCGATTTCGCCGAGCGCCCACGCAGCCGCTTGACGGACGCGTGGCTCTCGATCCCTGGTCGCTTTTGCGAGCACCGGCACGGCCGTCGCGTCTTCGATTTCCCCGAGCGCCCATACCGCCACAACTCGCACGTCCGCAGCCTGATCGTTGAGCGCGGCGCTGAGCGGCGCGACCGCACGTTTGTCCTCGATTTCGCCCAAGGCCCAGGCCGCGGTGCGCCGCACGCCGGCATCGCGATCACTGAGCGCCCGGCCGAGCATATCGATCGCCACCTTCTCTTGGATTTCCCCAAGAGCCCAGGCGGCCATCATTCGGACGGCGGGACTCGCGTCGCCGCTGAGTGCATCGCCGAGCGGCTGGATCGCGCGGGAATCTTCAAGCTCGCCGAGGCCGAGCGCGCCGGTCTCACGCAGGTCGGCGCGAGTGTCACGCAGCAGGGAGAGGAAGAGATCGTAGCTGGCGGAGCTATGCTGGCCTCCCAATACTCTCGCGGCGATGTTGCGGACGCAGCGGTTGTCGTCGCGGATAAAAGTGCGGAATGCGGCGACGATCGACGGGTCCAGGTCGTGGCGCCGCTCATGCATGTCGATGTGGAATCCCGATCCGCCTCCGCCAGGCATGGGCATCGGTGTTGGCATAGGGCGCGGCATCGGCATACCGGGGTCAGAGCTGCCCCCTCTTCCTCCCCAGAAGCCGCCATAGTTCGTGAGGGCCTCGCCTGCGAGCCCGCATACCGTCGAATCGCTCGCCTTGAGCTGACTGAGCACGCGTACCACCGTGGCGGAATCGAGGGGAGGTCGGCTCTGAGAGGGGACGACCACGAACAGGGCGGCGATGAGCGGTGCAAGCATGGAGATCCCGAGTCGAGAGGACGTCGGGTTGGATAGCAACCCAGCCGGCAAGGTTGCCGCCTTCGTAAATGCCGGTATTATCTCGCCCGGTGTACCCCCGACTTTGGGTCGTTCTAGTCTGCAGCACCGTCGCGACGGCTCTGGGCGCCTGCGCCCGGGTCGATCCGGCGCCTGCGGCATCGAAAAGCACCCGCGGACCCGCCGATTCGCTGATCCCACCGGGGGCGTTTGGGACGGCCGTACGGCGTGGACGTGCGATTCTGGTGGCGACCCGCGACAGCCTTCCCGGTCACGTCGGCAACAAACTGCGGTGCACGAGCTGCCATCTGGACGAGGGCAGGCGAGAGACGGGATCCTGGGTCGGCGTATTCGCCCGCTATCCGCAGTATCGAGCCCGCAGCGGAGTCGTCGAGACAATCGAATACCGCGTGAACGACTGTTTTCGCCGCAGCATGAACGGGACGGCGATCGATCCCGCTGGACCTGAGATGCGGGACATTCTCGCGTATTTCGCGTTTCTCTCCCAAGGCACGACGATCGCGCCCCCCCCTCTCTCCGCGCCAAGCGGATCCCGGCTTCAGAAGTGGGCCGCGTTCACGGCGGATACCGCCGCCGGCGCGCGAGTGTTCGCCGCGTCCTGCGCCAAATGTCACGGCGCGTCGGGCGAAGGCACCGCCGTCGCGCCGCCCGTCTGGGGACCGCAGTCGTACAACATCGGAGCGGGGATGAGCCGCCTCCGCACCGCCGCCGAGTTCATCAGCCGCAACATGCCGTTCGACGCGCCGGGGACGCTGCCGGACAGTCAGGCGTTCAATGTCGCGGCGTACGTCAACGCGCATGCCCGTCCCGATTTCCGGGGCAAAGAACATGATTGGCCGAATGGCGATCCCCCTCCCGATGTCGCCTATCCCACCACAGCCACAGCACACCACTGAGGAGGTTTCCGATGTTCGAGTTCGATGACGTGACCACCCACCGCCGTGGGTTTCTCGGAACGCTCGCGGCGACCGTCGCGGCCGGTCTCGCGACCATGACGCCGCTCCGGCTCGAGGCGAAGCCGCGTCGAATGTCGACGGGCGGCGCGCCCGTGGACGCGACATTCGAGACGTGGCTCAACAAGATCACGGGCAAGCACAAGATGTTGTTCGATGCTCCCGAGGTGAACGGCGGCATGCCGGTGATTTGGCCGCGCGTCTGGCTCAATGGCAACAACGAGAATTACGGCACCAAGGATGGCGAGAACTCGGCGGTGATCGTGCTGCGCCATTCGGCGATCCCGATCGCAATGAAGGACGAGCTGTGGGCGAAGTACAAACTGGGCGAAGTGTTCAACGTGAAGGATGGCGATGCACCGGCGACCAAGAACATCTTCGCGAAAGTCATGCCCCTCCCGCTGCCCGGCACGGGACTCGAGGCGCTGCTCGCGAGCGGCGCGCAGGTGGGGTGCTGCAATGTGGCGCTGACGGTCTACAGCGGCATGGTCGCGCAGAAGACCGGCCAGGATCCTGCCGCGGTAAAGGCCGACTGGATCGCGGGTCTGATTCCGGGCGTGCAGGTCGTGCCGTCGGGTGTGTTGGCAGTTGCGCGCGCACAAGAGAAGGGCTGCGTGTATTGCTTCGCAGGCTGATCAAAGGGTGCGTCGTGGGTCCGACGTACGACGTACGACGCACGACGCACGATCTTAATTTCCACCCCCGCAAGCTTCTCACGAAATCGTGGATGACGAGAAACTTCTCGTACAGCCGCACACCCTTGCGCTTGCGGCCAAACTCCGCGAACAACTCACGTAACCTCCCGCGCCGCGCGACATAGAAGCGAAAGGTCTCGGCAAAATCCTCTTGCGGGTGAGTTGCAGCGTACGCGCTGACGTAGTCGGTCAGCGTGGTGGCGATACGGCGCCGCTCGAAATCCACCCAATGTTCGTCCGCCACCCGGTACGCCTTGCGCACCTCGCCGAACGCGCGGCGGAACCGGCCGCTGCGCGTCCACGACCAGTGATGATAGAGGAACGAGTGGCCCAGCTCGTGGAGTAGCAGGCCCGTGAGCATGTTCCACGAGATCTCGTCGCGCCGGCGCTTGCCGGTGACGTAGCGGCGATCGAGCTCGATCACTTTCGGCGCGCGCGGCGCCACGCCCGACACCCCCGGCCGCAGCATGACGCGGTAGTGCCAATCCCGGATCCGCGAGACGATGAGCAATCGTCGTGCTCGCCGCAGCGCGCGGGGGATGAGATCGCGGCCCGTGGCGTCCTCGCCGCACCACGGACAGGTCGCCATCCAATCGTCCACGCCGCGATCACAGTGGGGACAGACGTTCTGGAAGTCATCGTACCGCCACGTCTGCGCTCGCCCGCACCACGGGCAAAACCGCATCGGATACATCACGCCGCCGCCGCAGCCCCAATCGCAGCGAGCGTGATACTTGAACCCTTTCGGGGCCTTCAGCGGCTCGTCGCTCGAGTCCTCATCCTGGATGTTGCGGCCGCACCAGGGACAGAAGGAGAACGTGTCGGAGACCATCCAGCCGCAATACGCGCACTCGGCGTTGGTCACGCGCTGCGCGTCAGGCCACTCGAGGCGTCGGCTGCAGCTCGGGCAATTGCTCCAGAATTGCTCCAGCTCGGTATGACAGCGGGGGCAGCGCAGCTCCGGTGTGGGAACCTCGCGGCGGCTCATCGGGCCATCGCCTCGTCCACGATGCGCTGAATGAAGGCGTTGTACTTGAGCCCGGCCTTCTCCGCCGCCTCCGCCATCTCGTGCTCCGCGGCGATGAACGGATTGGGATTCACCTCGAGGACGTAGACCTCGTTGTCGTGCGCCAGCCGCACATCGACACGGCCGTAGTCCTGCAGCCAGAGCGCGTGGAAGGCGGTGCTGCAGATGTCGCCGATCCGCTTCGTCAGGTCCTCGGAGACGCCGCGGGCAAAGACGTTCTTGATTTTCTTGCGCTTGCGGTAGTCTTCGTCCCACTTCGCCTTATACGTGGCGATGCGATGCTCGGTCGTCTCCGGTTCGCCGAAGGTCATCTCGGTGAGCGGCAGCACCTGCACGTCGTCGTTGCCGATGAGGCCGACGTACACCTCGCGCCCCTCCACCAGCTCCTCGACAATCGCGGCCTGATGGTACTTGCCGTGAATGAATTCGACGCGCTGCGTCAGGCTCTGGTCGTCTTCCACCACCGACGCCTGCGCGATGCCAATCGACGCGTCCTCGAGCAGCGGCTTGACGATCAGCGGGAACCGCAGCTCCGAAGGCCGCACGAGCTTGTCGCCTTCGTGAAATTCGGCGAAGGCGGGTACGCGGATGCCGTGATAGGCGAGGATCTTCTTGGTGAGCGACTTGTTGCGCGCGACCAGCAGCGCCGTCGGCGACGAGCCGGTATACCGGTATCCGTACATGTCGAGCAGGGCGGCGATCGCATACTCGTGCCGGGCGTTCTTGCGGAACCCCTCGCAGCCGTTGAACACGAGCTTCGGCTGGAATGCAGCAAGCCGCGAGAGCAGCGGAGCGACGTCGTCGCCGATCCCGATCATGAGGACGTCGTGGCCACTCGCCACCAATGCGCGCGCGACGTCATACTCCGCCTCTTCGACTTTTTGCTCGATTTCGCGCTTGTACTCCGCATCCTCCCACTCGGGATGCAGCGAGTCGAAGATGACGGCGATTTTCATGCGACCACCTCACCGTTTCCGGGACACGTGGAGATCGAGCGCGCTCACCCGTTGCAGGTCGCGTCCCACCGTCGTGAGCCCGATGAGGATGATCACGCCACCGAGGAGGCCCACAGCGGGCAGCAGCAACATGGCGCCCTGCAGACTGCCGGTGCGGTCCGAGAGATAGCCGATGAGCGGCGGCGCCAGTGCGTCACCGGCGAGATGCGAGAACAGCACGAACGCGCCGAGCACCGACGCCTGCACGGTCGCCGGCACGACGTCGAGAATGACGGCGACGAGCGGGCCGTTATACCACGTGTACAGGAAATACGTCGCCATGATGAGCGGGCCGAACCAGCGCAGATCCCGCACCAGGATCAAAGCGGCGCAGACCGGCGCGCCGAGGACGAATCCGGCGCCCGACACCAGCACGCGCCCGCCGCGCCACCGTTGCTGCAGCCGGTCGGCCATGCGGCCGCCAAACAGCGCTCCCAGGATCCCTCCGGTCAGCGCCCACAGTCCGAATTCGGCGCCCACTCGCGCGACCGACAACCCGTGGGTGCGTTGCATGAATGCCGCGGCCCACGCAACCAGGCCATTCACCGCGAAGGTGATCATCGCGCCACCGAGGAAAACCCAGATCAGTGTCGGTGTGCGGAGCACGCGCACCGCGGCGTCTTGAAAGTCGTCGAACGCGTCGGCGGCGACGGCGCCTGCTTCCGTCGTGCGGCGCACGGCCAACGGCACCAGTCGATAGACGGTCCATGCGATACCGGTGCTCACGCCCACGCCAAAAACGGCCGTGCCGATCAGGGGAGGAATCTGCTCGAAGAGCGCGAGCACGCCCGCGATCGCGGCACCGATCCCGGCGCAGATGGCGAGCGGCGCCACGTATCGTGTCACACCGTGCATGCCATGTCGCCACCATTGGCGCAGAATCTCGCCGATGGGCGGAGGCGGCCGCCGATCCAGCTCGCGCAACCGCGAGGCCAGCAGCGCGAGCACCAGGCCGGGGAATCCCATCCAGATGAAGGCCCAACGCCAGCCGTAGTTTTCCGCGATGACGCCGCCGAACCAGATGCCGAGCACTCCACCAAGTGCCATGCCGACGGAGTACACGCCGATCGCGAAGGCGCGGCGCTTGCCCTTGTAGTACTGGGCGATAATCGCCTGCGATGCGGGTCCGTAGCCCGCCTCGCCGAATCCGACGAGCGCGCGGCATGTGAACAACTGCCAGAAGCGATGGACGAAGCCGCCGGCGGCGGTCGCCATGCTCCACACGCCCACGCCCCAGGTGATGACACTGCGCCGTGACCGCAGGTCGCCGATCACGCCGAGCGGCAGCGCCGCGAGCGACAGCACGATGATGTACGCGGAGCCGAGCCAGCCGAGCTGCGCATCGGAAAGATTGAGATCCCGCTTGATCGGCTCGAAGACGGCGTAGACGACGTTGCGGTCGAGATAGTTGAGCAGATTGACGAACGCCAGCAGGCCCAGGACGTAAATCCCGTACGCCCGGGCGGGACGCTCGGATTGCTGGCTGTTAGGAGGCGCCGCCACTCCCGCCGGTGGCAGCCGCCGCACGCGCATCGCGATCCGACTTCGCTTCCAGGTAGGACTCGGTCAGCTCGCGCATCATCTCCGCGCGCTGCTCGTACAAGCGTTTCAGCTTGCGCGGCTTGCGCCGGGCGAGCGCGTAGGAGGCCAGGATTGGAAAAGCGACGGTGTTATCGAGATAAGCGACCACGGTGCCAGGCAATTTGTCCGGATCGACCTTCCCCCAGCTCACGGCCTCTGATGGCGTAGCGCCCGAAAGCCCGCCGGTGTCGGGTCGCGCGTCGGTGAGCTGCAGATAATAGTCGTGGCCCTTTTCGCTGATGCCCAGCACTTCCTGGATCTGTGGCTCCGTTTGCAGCACGAAGTTCTTGGGGCTGCCCCCACCGACGATCAGCACGCCGCTCTTGCCGCCGTGCACCTTGGCGGCGAACACAATCGCTGAGGTCTCGTTCACGTCCGCGCTGACGTCGAAGCGCAGCTTGCTCCCCGACAGCGCCTGCTCGGCGACATTCATGCCGATCGAAGAATCGCCGGGTGATGACGTGTAGATCGGCACCGCCGCGGTGTGCGCCGCGCCCAGGACCGATTTCCGCGAGATGCCGAGCGCTTTTTCCCGCTGCAACACGTAGCCGCCGAGCAGGTAGTGATACTCGGCGGTGCTCATCGGCCGCTGGAACTCCGATCGGGCCGAGACTTCGCGCACGAACCGGTCGGTCGACAGGAGCACATCGTAATCGAAGAAGATGTCGTAGATCCGGACGACGCCCTCTTCGCGGAGCACGACGTCGTTCGCGAACGGCGTGCCGCGATGCATCGCCATGCCGAGGCCGAAGTGCGCGTCATGGTAGAGATTCGCGCCGGTGGAGACGATCCAGTCGACGAATCCCGCTTCGATCAGCGGAATGATCGTGGACATGCCGAGCCCGGCCGGCGTCATCGCGCCGGTCAGGCTCATGCCGACGGTGACATCGTCCTCGAGCATGCGCTCCGCAAACAGCCGGCAACCTTCGCCGAGGCGACCGGCATTGTAGGCGAGGAATGCGTTGTCGACCAGATCCGCGACGGTCTCTTTGCCGCTGATCGGCCTTGGACTGATGCGCTGGCCGCGCAGGAATTCGTTTTGGGTCATCGCGTGGACTGGCTGACGGGCTGCATCGCGCGAAACGCGCGCGTGCGGCGTTCGCGGGCTTCGACGATCCAGCTGAGCACTTCCTGCTGGTCGTCGGTGACCAGAAGCAGCTTCAAATCCTCCTCGGCGATCTTGCCTTCCCCCGCCACGCGGTCGCGCAGCCAGTCGGCGAGCCCGCCCCAATAGTCACGCCCAAACAGGACCACCGGAAATTGTTTGACCTTCCCGGTCTGGACCAACGTCAATGCCTCGAACAGCTCATCCATCGTGCCATAACCGCCCGGAAACGAGATGAACGCGGTCGAATACTTCACGAACATCGTCTTTCGCACAAAGAAGTAGCGAAAGTTGATGGACCGCTCGACCCATTTATTCGTTCCCTGTTCGAACGGCAGCTCGATATTACAGCCGATCGAGAGTCCGCCGCCTTCCTTTGCGCCGCGGTTGGCCGCCTCCATGATCCCCGGGCCGCCGCCCGTGATGATGGCGAATCCTTCCTGGGCCAGCTTGCGGCACATCTCGCGCGCCGCGTTGTAGTAGCGATCGCTCTCCGTCGTCCGCGCCGAGCCGAAGATGGTGACCGCATTGCGCACATCGGACAACGTGTCGAAGCCCTCGACGAACTCGCCCATGATACGCAGCACGCGCCAGGGATCGGTGCTCGTGAACGACGCCCGCCGCTCGACCGGAACGACCTGCGGCGGGATGAGGAGCTGTTCGTCTTCAGTGAGTGGGCTGCGCGGCGAGGCGCTCGGTTGCTCTGACATTGTCATCCTGCGAGTTATAAAAGAAAGGCGAGAGCCGGACGTGTCCCGGCCGGCTGTCGGCGATGATGCCGCCAGCGGCCAGGTGTCGCACGGATCGCGGGGGATCGGGCATCGGGATCATGACGATTGCCGACCGGTGTCCGGGATCGGCGGCGACCTTCGGGCGGAACCCCGCGGCGCGTGCTCGCTCGATCAGGTCTTCGGTCAACGCGGCGGTCGCGTCGCGAATGGCGGGCAAACCGATCTCCTCGATGTATTCGAGACCGCCCAGTTGCGCGTAGACGGCGGCAAGCGATGGCGTGCCAAGCTCGAAGCGGCGCGTATCGTCGTGGAACGTCAATGCGCGCGGATCGAATGCGAACTGTTCCCGCTGGCCGAACCATCCGGCGATTGCGGGCTTCAGTCTTCGGGCAACCGCGTCGCGGACATACAGGAAGACGATGCCCGGTCCGCCGAGCAGCCACTTGAGACCGCCGCCGACGAGCGCGTCCACGCCGTTCGCGCGCACGTCCACGGGAATCTGGCCGACCGACTGGTACGCGTCGATGAGGCAAAGCGCGCCGTGCGCGTGCGCGGCCGCGGCCACGGCGTTGATGTCCTGAATGGCGCCGCTCGTAAAATAGACGTGCGACGTCACGACCAGCGCGGTGCGATCGTCGATGGCTCGCGCGATCGCGTCCACCGGGACGGTGACCTGATCGGGGCTTTCGACGACAACGAGCTCGACTCCGGCGCCCGCTTTGGCGAGCCATTGATACGCGACGGTCGGGAAATCGAGCGACGTGATGACGACTTTCGGACGCCGGCGGTAATCGACCGACTCGGCGACGGAGCTCAGGGCGACCGAGATGCTGGGCGCGAGCGCGATCTCGCCCGGCGCTGCATTGACGATGCGGCCGTAGCGTTTTCGCAGGTCCTTCAGGGCGTCCCACCACACGTCGTACCAGGCGGCCGCGCCGCGACTCTGCCAGATGTCGAGGAATTCCGCTACCTTGCGGCGAGATCGCTCGCCCAATGCTCCCAGCGAGCACGTATTGAGGTAGACGCTGTCCCTAAAGATGGGAAACTCGCCGCGATAGCTGGCGAGTCCGAGCGCGCGCGGTTGCGTGCTGCTTGCGAGCGTCATAGGCCGGGAATATACAGAAGGAATGCAGCGTATCGCGAGTTGGTCGGGGTTGTATCTGCGTTTGGCGGCGCGCGCGCTCGTGCGGCCGCGACTCGCCGTCGATTTGCTGCGACTCACCTGGAGCTTTCGCGCGCGTGATTGGTGGCGCCGCCCGCCATTTCTTCCCATTCCCCCGCGGGAATATCTGCAATGGCGGATGTTCACCGCCTACGGCGACGAGCAGGCCATCCCCCCGGTCGATGACGTCGTGAACTTTGCGCGCTGGCGCCGGGAGACGATGGGACTGTGAACCCGATGGATAGAAGCATCGCAATCAAGCGTCGGTCAGCCGCGTTGGGGTTCACCGCCGCCGGCATCGCGCGGCTCGAGCCCAACGCCCACGCGGCCGAGCTCGATGCGTGGCTTGCCGCAGGTCACGCGGGCACGATGACATATCTCCAGCGGCAGGCGGAAAAGCGAAAGGATCCGCGGAAGATTTTTTCTGGCGCCACATGCGCTGTGGTGACACTCAGCAACTATTGCCACTCCGCTGATCCCCGGCCGCAGGCCCGCGGTCCGAGGGTGGCCCAATACGCCTGGTCTTCGGACTACCATGACGTCTTAGGCGAGCGTCTCGAGCACCTCGCCGAGACGATCCGGCTTCTGGCTCCCGGCTCCCGGACCCGCTGTTACGTCGATGCCGGTCCAGTCCCCGAGCGCGAGCTGGCGCAGCTCGCCGGCCTCGGCTGGATCGGGAAGAATATGATGCTGATTCATCCGGAGATCGGATCATTCACCTTCATCGGCGTCGTGTTGACCGACGCGGAGCTCGGGCCGGATTTGCCGTTCGAGGCGGACCGCTGCGGCACGTGCCGGCGCTGTCTCGATGCTTGTCCCACCCAGGCATTCGTCGGTGAACGCAATCTCGATGCGCGCGCGTGCATCTCGTATCTCACGATCGAGCATCGTGGGCCGTTTACCGACACCGAGCGCGAGCAGGTCGGTGACTGGCTGTTCGGATGCGATGTCTGTCAGGACGTCTGCCCCTGGAATGTGAGCTTCGCCCGGCCGACCAAGGACAGAGGATTTGCGCCGCGAGCCAACGTAGCGGCACCCGATGCTGAAGCGATCGCGCAGTTGAGTGACGAGGAGTTCGCGCGGGCGTATGGGGATACGCCATTTTCCCGGCCGGGCGCGGCTGGACTGCGGCGCAACGCCGCGGCGGTGCGCGCGCGATGACCTCGGCCGAGCTGATATCGGATCTGCAACGAAAGCTGGCGGACGGGCTTGCGAACATCGATCCGCACCACCGCTTGCTGGGCCGTCCAGTCAGCTATCGGATGATCGATGGCCGCACACTGGAAATCACTTACCGCGACGTCACCGGTATCGCCGAAGCAGAAGTCCTCGGCGTCAAGCGCGTCATCGGCCAGGAGTGCTTTTGCAGTGTCAGCCCGCAATCGGCCGAGCGACTGATCGTGCGGTTTGTGGTTCCGCTGAAATAAGGGTCGGCCGAGCACTCGCCCAACCTCGCCCGACTTCGCCCACCTCGCCCACCTCGCCCACCTTTCTCAGAGTATCAATGTCTCGCCGTGCGCGAGCTGGCGATAACTCTCTGCGGGAAGACCATTCGCCCGCCAGGCGGCGCGCGCTCTCACGGGCGGCTCATCCATCGCTTCATCGGTCAGCTTGAACGTGCCCCAGTGGATTGGAACCATTATGCGGGCGTTGAGGCCGAGGTATGCGTCAACCGCTTCTTCCGGATTCATGTGCAGGTATCGCATGAACCAGCGCGGCTCGTACGCACCGATCGGCAGCAGCGCGACATCGAACGGGCCAAACTGCTCGCCGATGTGTTTGAACTCCGGGTGAAAGCCCGTGTCACCGGCGAAGAATACGCGGCGCCCCTGGGTCGTGCCCATCAGCGCAAACCCGCACCACAACGTCGCGCCGCGATCGCCAAGGGTACGACTGCTGAAATGCATCGCCGGCGTGGCGGCGATCCGGAGCGAGCCCACCTGATGCTCTTCCCACCAATCGAGCTCGGCAACCATTGTCGGGCGGGCACCCCGCTTCGTGATGAATGGGCCGAGGCCGATTGGCGTCAGCCAGCATGCCTGGGGATGGCGGCGTATTAGCTCGCGCACGGTATGATCATCGAGATGGTCATAGTGATTGTGCGATTGGATCACAACATCGAGCGGCGGCAGATCGTCGATGGCGACAGCAGGTGGAACCCAGCGCTTCGGGCCGATGAATTGCACCGGTGATGCCCGCTCGCTCCACATCGGGTCGGTCAGTACGTTCACGCCATCGATCTGAATCAGGAGACTCGCGTGTCCGATCCACGTCACCGTGAGCCGCGATTCGAGTGCGCGTGGTTTGACGAATGAGGATTGCACGCGCGGGAAAACGGAGGGATCGGGATCCTTCGGCCGCGGTCGCGTCGTGCGATGCACGAGCATCCACTTGAGAACGCTGCCGAACCCGGGGACCGCATTACTCACCCATGGGTTCTGGAAGCCACCTCCGGGCCGGTGATGTGATCGAGGGGGAGAAACTGAAGGCGTCACGGCGCGCAATATAGCCACGCCGTGACGTCATACCGCTGCTTACCGAGGGGCGGAGGGTCCCGAGGAAGTGTCCGCGGTCACGTGAATCAGTAACGTGTCTGCCTTGCCTCCACTCGATGCCACGATCCGACCTGATCCCACGATCTTGGACGTCACCCGTGCCACGTGAGTGCTATCGAGGTACGTGGTCAGACCGAGCACGTTGGGATCAAGACTCTGCCACGCGACCGGCGCGATCGGATCCTGTTGATGTTGCGCGGTGATCACAAACGCCTCGATCCGGTTCGTCCGATTCACGAGCATCGAGCTCGCGCCATTGATGAGCACAGCGCCGCCGAACGCTGAGAGCACTACCGAATGCGGCGTATCCGCCCCGCGCGTGACGACCACGTTCGAGTCGAGATCGCTCGCCAGATTGCTCGGCGACTCGGGATCGACGCCGACGATGTAGGTGCCGGGCAGGAGATAGGCGAGCTTGTACTGTCCTGCCGCATTGGTTGTGCCGGTGGAGTAGATGTACCAGTTGTTGGGCCCGCCACCCCACGCGCTGACAATCGCGTTGGCCACAGGGCCCGCCGCGCCGCTGCTCGAGTCTTTCGTGATCGTACCCGAAATGGACCCGGTCGCGGCCTCGTTCACCGCGCGAATCCAGGGGAAGAAATCGAACGCTCCGTCGCCCAGATTGTTGTACGCGAAGCTTTTGCCGACATCAAAGTCGAGCACGATGCTGGCGCCGGAGTCCGGGACGTCCATCGCTGCCTCGACAAACGAGTGAATCGCCTCACGACCCGTACCACCCCATCGCACGACTGCCTGTGAGCCGTCCTTGAAGCGAATCTCCGAAGAGTCCACGTCGATGACGACCCGCACGGCCTTGTATTGACTGGCCGGGATCTCTTTCTCTCCCAGCAGAGCTGTATCCCCGCGCTGCAGGCTGAGCAGGTTCACCTGCCGGTGTGGCTCGACGATGGGTACCCACTGCATGTTGTCGGCATTGCTGCCGGTATCGGGCGCGGTCGACGCGGAAATGCTGATGATATAGACGTCGACGCTCTGGACGGTGTCGAAGGGGAACGGCGCGTCGGTAATGGAGACCCGCGTCGCCCGTCTATTTCGGGTGATCGTGCCTGTGGTATCGTCCTTATAGCAAGCGCCTGCAAAGACGGTCGTAGCGACGGCAGCGAGTACCGCGAAACTCAGTCTCGACATCGTCAAAATCCTCCCAAGGGTGTTGCGCATTTGGAGCACTCGCTTTGAATACCCAAGGTGGCGTCCGCAAAGTCACAATGACTCTTTGTGACGTCTGTAGGTAAGCCATGGGTATAGACAAGGTGGAAGCCGGAGATGCCGAGCTGGTGCGCCGGATCCGGGCCGGTGACATCGGCGCCTACGCCGCACTGGTCGCGCGCTATCGCGATCGCCTGGGACGCTACGCGGTTCACATGATCGGTGACCGCGAGGACGCGGAAGAGGCATTGCAGGACGCGTTCGTTCGCGCATACCGGTCGCTCGCGCGCTGTGACGACCCGAATCGCTTCGGGGCGTGGCTGTATGGCATCCTGGTCAACCGCTGTCGCACGACGGGCGCGCGCGCGGCGCGCCGCAGGCGCCTGTTCGTCCGTGACGAGGACGCGCTCAATGGGGCCGCGCATAGCGATTCGCCGGATCGGGTGGAGTGGGCAGACGCCGTGGGCCGCGCGCTCGCCAAATTGGCGCCGGAATATCGCGAGGCCTTTCTCCTCAAACACGTCGAGGATCTCGAGTACGAGGAGATCGCAGAGCTCACCGGCGCCGGCGTGTCCGCGCTCAAGATGCGCGTCAAGCGCGCGCGTGAACAGCTGCAGCGATTCTTGAAAGAGGCAGAGCATGTTTGAGCGGCAGGACGAAGAAGACATCGTCGAGCGCGTCGTACGCGAGCTGCGCCAGCCCGTATCCATCGATGCGGCGCTCGACGCGCGCGTCATGAACGAAATCGCGCGCCCGACTGTGGCAGAGCCGAACCCGGTCGCGCGCCGATCGATCACACGCCTGTGGCCATGGCTCGCCGCGGCGGCGGTGCTCGGCGCCATCCTGATCGCCCGACCCTGGTCGCATAAGACGATTGCGTCGGATGCATTTCAATTCGTTCTGGTCGCGCCCCAGGCCGCATCCGTTTCGTTGGTCGGAGACTTCAACGACTGGGATCCGGCACGTACCCCGATGCACGCCGCCCATGGCGGCGTGTGGGCGACCGTGGTGCCGCTCGCGCCGGGGCGCTATCGCTATGCATTTCTCGTGAACGGCGTGGAGTGGCGTGCCGACCCCGGCGCACCGGCCGCTCGAGACGACGAGTTCGGCGCGCCGAGCTCGGTCGTGACTGTCGGAGGACGGGGCACATGATTGTGACGGCGCTGCTGCTCGTCATCGCGCAGAACCCGGCGCAAGATCCCCGCTATGAGCGGCTCGATTCCGCGACGCGCACGCAGGTCGCGGCAGTCGTCGACTCCGCTCGGGCGGCAGGTCTGCCGCCAGAGCCCCTGGTTCAGCGCGCGCTCGAGGGCGCCATGAAGCACGCCGCGGGCGACCGGATCGTTGCCGCGGTGCGCCGGCTCGCAGGTGATCTGGGAACGGCGCGCAGTGCGTTGGGTGCCAAGACGACGCCGGCCGAGCTCGAAGCGGGCGTCGCCGCGCTGCGAGCCGGCGCGACACCCGCCGTCCTCACGCGCATGCGTGACCTTCGCCAACCGCCTGTGACCATGGCTCTCGCCGTCCTCGCCGATCTCGTCGCGAGTGGTGTACCGGCCGACAGTGCCGCCGCCGCGCTGCTCGTCCTCGCACCCACGGCCCGCGACGCTGATCTCGTGGAGTTTCGCCGCGCCGTCGAGCGCGACATCGCCCTCGGCGCGCCCCCAGCCGCCGCAACCTCGTTGCAAGTGAATGCCGGCGCGCGCGGCGCCCAGCCCGGCAGACCTTAAGCGCGCGGGCGACCGGCACCGCACGGCGACGCTGCTCGCAGCAACCGGTCTCCTGCTCGCGGCGCCACGCGTGACGCTGTCCCAGACGAAGGCCTCGATCGATATGGGAGCGTCATTGGTGCGGTACGACGGATTCGAGTTGACCAATGCCCTGACGGTCACGCCGACGTTCGAATCGTACGGATACCGCGGATCGCTGAACGCCCGCGGCACTCTGCTTCGCTTCGAAAGCGGCAACCGCAGCATTCAGGGATCGGCCGTTGGATCGCTGTTCGCGCGTCCCGCCACCGCCTGGCGCATCGAGACGTCAGCGGCGGTGGGCGGCTCGTCCTACGCCGACTTCGCAAGCTTCTGGCATGTACTCGGAGAGCTCCGGGTAAACCGGGAAATCGACCGAGGCAACGTCTGGTTGTCGGCGACCGTCGGTCGAACCGCGTTCGGCTCATCGAGCGACGCTCGGCCGGTTTTCGCGGCGTCGCTCTCGGCCGCGCAGCGCCGCAGTCCATCACTCTTGATCCTGCTGACAGCCGGCCGCGCGTTTGTTGGGGACACGCAGTATAGCGACATCGGCATGACAGCACGCGGACAGTACCGCAAAATCGTGCTCGAAACGATCCTCGGCGCGCGTGTTT